>JAOUCV010000419.1 GCA_029859555.1 Gammaproteobacteria bacterium | reverse complement strand
CGGCAGCCTCCGCCTGGTCAGGTCAAGCGCAGCGGCTGGCAAACACGATCATGTCGATATCGTGTTTGGCAAGACCGCACTGCGTCTCACCGATCCGCGTCGTTTTGGCAGCCTGCACTGGACCCGGCGCCCGCCCGGGCAACACCGCCTTATCAGCCCGCTGGGCCCGGAACCTCTGGCTGATACGTTCACGGGAGACTACCTGTACCAGGCCTCACGCAACCGCAAGGTCGCCATCAAGCAATTCATAATGAACAGCCATATTGTGGTTGGTATCGGCAACATTTATGCCAGCGAAGCGCTGTACATGGCCGGGATACACCCGAAACGGGCTGCCGGAAAAACCAGCCGGAAGAAATACCGGCTACTGGCAGAAGTCATCAAGGAAGTACTGAATGACTCCATTGCACAGGGTGGCACCACCCTGCGCGACTTCGTCAACGGTGATGGAAAACCGGGATACTTCAAACAGCAACTGAATGTGTATGGCAAGGCCGGTGAACCCTGCATCAGCTGCCAGGTAGCTATCCGGGAAATACGCCAGGGACAACGCTCAAGCTTCTATTGCCCGAAATGCCAGCCGTAACCCGTCAACGAGGAGTCAACATGCTGCCAGTCAAGCCGGTAATGATACTGTTCGCCACTGCCTTGCTGACCGCCTGTGCAAGCAGCGGACCTGCCCCCTCCTTCGAGGATAGTTTTGCAACCGATATCAGCGCAGATGGCACCAAGTTTTTCACCTATACGCGCCGGCTTCACAAGGATGCAAAAACACAGGGCCACCGCGGCAAGGAGAAGGACGCGGACAGCGCCTTGCAGAAGTCGGTACAGGAAAAACTGGATAGCAGCGGCTACTGCAGGGATGGCTATCTGGCACTGGAACACTATGAGGCCAATGGCATCATACGCATCCGCGGCGAATGCCGGGATGGCGCCAGTGACAATGACCGCACACAGTTCCCGAACCAGCGCTGACTGATTCACCATGGCCCGCTTGCTGCTGATTACCCTTGCATGCTGCGCCCTGGCGCCCGCTTGCAATACCCTGAAACCCGGCACCGGCACGCAACTACCACCCTTTCCCGGCCAGCTGGTTGCCATCTTTAATGAACAACATTGTAAAGAGGCCTCTGGCATCGTGTTCTCGAGATCACGTGGCACACTGTTTGTGGTCGGCGATGAAGGCGATATCTGTGAACTGCATACTGACGGTATCCTGGTTAACAAGGCGCACATCCCCAGGACAGACCTTGAAGGCATTACCAGCAACCCGCTAACCGGTAACCTCTATGCACTGGACGAACTCTCGACATCCATTCTTGAAATTAACCCGGACAACCTTGAAGTGTTGCAGCACATTTCGATTGATCTTTCACCGGAAAAATACAACCATGAAAATAAAAACCGGGGGTTTGAAGCGATTACCTTTCTGCCGAACCCGGGGCAAGCTGCAAACAGCCGGCTATTCATCGCAAACCAGGGCCGCTCGGACAGGGCATCGGCTGCTGTTCATGCACTAACTGTCCCGTTGGCGGACGGCGACAATGTCGCAAAAACATTACATATCCTTGAGCAGAAAATAGCCGACCTGTCGGGTCTGCATTACGATGATAGCTCAGGGCTGTTGCTTGTCATCAGCGATGCACATAACACGCTTTTGCTGATGACTGTCGAGGGAGACATCCGTACAAGCTACACATTGCCCGGAGAGAACCAGGAAGGCATCACACTGGATGACGAGAGCCGTCTGTATATCGCCGAGGACTCTGGCAACATCATCAAGTACACATTCCCTGCCATGCCTGGATACCGGACCAGCAAGAATCCCATGAGAACCAAGCGACGTGCAACAGGCACCACGAACTGAAACAGCGCGAACGCAGCGCCGGGGCCTCTGTTGCAGGCGGCTGGCGAGCCGTGGAAAAACAGTCCTTGTTCGCAACCGTGTATAATCAAGCTCTGCCGGGTACTTTATGGCCGCATCTCACATTACGACCAACATTGAATACACATCGCAAAGGATTTTATTATGAAAAGACTGCTGATTTGCCTGCTCTCCTTGCTACCACTGCTGCTGTTACCGCTGGACTCCTCTGCCGACAAGAACAAGGGACCCAGCGACCGCGCCTATGATAAAGCCAACGACAACGCCAGCTTCAAGCGCGACAATAATGACAAACACAAGAAAAAGAATAAGTACTACAATGACGATGACGATGACGATGACGATCATCGCAAGGACAAGAAAAAGAATAAAAACAAAGACAAGAAAAAAGACAAAGACAAGAAAAAAGACCGCCCTGACCAGGGCAAGTAACCTTCATAGCTGTAACCGCAAAAAG
>JAOUCV010000418.1 GCA_029859555.1 Gammaproteobacteria bacterium | reverse complement strand
TGTTTCTACCAGCTGTTGGTTGCAGCGCTGGCCGGGCTTGATCGCATGGCAGAAAAGTCAGCTGTTAACCTGGTTGCGGCGCTCGATAAAAGCAAGGCAACCACGCTGGAACGTTTCATATTTTCGCTGGGCATACGTGAGGTGGGTGAAACAACGGCGCAAACACTGGCACGTGAGTTCGGTGAGCTGGAGCCACTAATGACAGCTGATATTGAAAGGCTCGAGGCGGTTCATGACATAGGTCCTGTCGTGGCACGGCACATTGTTGATTTTTTTGCAGAACGGCATAACCGGGATGTAATCGAGAAGCTGTGCCAGGCCGGCATCAGCTGGCCTGCCACAGAAAAGCCACAACAGCAGCCGTTGGCCGGCAAGATATTTGTATTGACCGGCGCACTTTCCATGCCCCGCAATGAATTAAAGCAACAGTTACAGCTGCTCGGCGCCAGGGTGACAGGGAGTGTCTCGAAAAAAACCGACTACGTGGTTGTTGGCGAGAATCCGGGTTCCAAGCGCGACCAGGCGCTGCAGCTGGGTGTGACGGTGCTTGGCGAGGCTGAATGTTTGCAGTTAATGGCGGCAGATACCTGACTGGCCGGGTTACCCTTTTAATAACCCTCCGGCACTGTATGCTGTTGGTCATGGCGGGAATTGATGAAGGTGACAGGGTTGTCAGTGCTGAAAAATGAAACGGCTGAACATTAACCTGCTGTCCGGCCTGTTCCTGGCGATTATCCTGCTGGGGCTGGTCAGTGCGGTTACTGTTTATCTGAATGCGCGCACCTATCGGGATCTTGCCTTCGATTTTCAACGCCAGTACATGACGCAGCTGATGGCTGCAGAGTCATCAGATATCCTGTCCGAGGATGCGGCTGCAGCACGGCGTCTTGGTTTAAGAATCCAGGGGCTGCAGACTTTTCGCCAGTCATTCGATGCCGGTGATCGGGCTGCAGTCTCTGCAGTACTGGATGCACAGTTCCGGCAGGCACCGGTCACTTCAAACAAGGTTAATCTTGTTGAGCTGTATGCTTTCGACGATGATTTTATACTGGCGGGAACATCTGCGCGCACTGTGGCGGATGACCAGCCCCTCATTTGTCCGGAACTCATAATCAAGCTGCAGCAGTTGCAGGGGACGAGCCGGCTCAGGCCGCTGTATGAACTGTGTCTGCTGCAGGGTAAACCCTATCTGGCGAGTATCGCGCCGGTTGGCGGTCTGGTACCCGGCGGCTATATCCA
This sequence comes from Gammaproteobacteria bacterium, assembly GCA_029859555.1. GTDB lineage: Bacteria > Pseudomonadota > Gammaproteobacteria > UBA9214 > UBA9214 > UBA9214. The sequence continues at coordinate 1,136 of JAOUCV010000418.1, read as the reverse complement.
GCTGGTGACCGACCCGTTACAGACACTGTCGCGTATCGGCAACCGCCTGAAAATGCCGGTACGTATCCGCCTTGCCGACGATACTCTGTTGTATGTTGCCGAGGACTGGATTCGGGATGGTGAAGCGAGTGACGTCAAGGCTGACTATGTTCTGTCTGCCGGTGATTCTCGCCCGGCCCTGAAGATTGCCGCCTTGCGTAATGCTGACAGCCTGGTGATGAAGATCGACAAGACCAATAACCGGCTGTTGTTGATTGTTGCGTTGATTATATTCATTAGCGTACTGCTGGCGCTGATTCTTGTGAAATATTCGGTGCTGCAGCCGTTACGTGACCTCAGTTCGCGACTAATGTACGGGTGGAGTGGTCGCAAGGGCGAAGTCGGAAAATCGTCCGGCAAGCAGAAGGAGGTCCCCGTGACCTTTCATGCGCTTGGCGAGTTGTATGAAACACTTCATGATATGGCGATCCGCGATCCTCTGACCGGCATCTATAATCGTGCGCTGATGGAAGACCGCATCAAGCAGTTAATTGCCGAGCATCGCCGCTCGCCCGGTTATGCGGCGATACTGCTGATTGATATGGTACGTTTCAAGTATGTCAATGACCTGATGGGACATCACACCGGTGACCTGTTGCTGAAGCAGGTCGTTGCCCGGATTGCTGCAGAGGTGCGCGAGTCAGACACGCTGGCAAGGCTGGGCGGGGACGAGTTCGTGGTGATTCTTCCCGATACCGATACCGAGCAGGCGCAACAGGTGGCACAAAAGATAATTCAGTCAATGGATGCTGAATTTGAAGTAGAGGGTCACAAGTTGACCGCGTCAGTCTCCATTGGTATTGCGCTGATGCCCGAGCATGGCGATGAAATTGATATTTTATTACGCAATGCTGACTATGCGATGTATTCGGCAAAGGAGAACCGGCGGGGTTATGCAATTTACGACCCTTCCAGGGTTGATGATATTGCCACTGCAAGAATGAGCCTGGACGGTATGCTCAACGAAGATATCAGGCAGAATGATCTGTTTCTTGTTTACCAGCCTGTGATTGATTTGAACACCGACAGGGTCAGCTACATCGAAACGCTGGTGCGCTGGCGACAGCCGGACGGCAAGATTCTTATGCCTGAATCCT
>JAOUCV010000087.1 GCA_029859555.1 Gammaproteobacteria bacterium | reverse complement strand
ACACGATTAAACCGCTGACCAGCAGCAGTTTGGTGATCAGCCATCCGGACTTTCCGTAGACGGCCCAGGCGTAATCCATCAACAGCCAGATGCCAAACACGGCCGTCAGTACGGCACCGATGGTCATGATGGCGAACAGCTTGCGTTCCATGATCAGAAAGCGCGCATGGCTGGTCTCGTCGGTGCTGTCGGCGTGATAAACGAACAGGCGTGGTAAATAAAACAGTCCGGCAAACCAGGTCACCATAAAGATGACATGCAGGGCCTTGATCCAGAGCATGATCGTTTCCTCCTATGCGGTGCCGGTGGTGGTGCAAGCCTGCTGGGTGGCCTGTGATGACTGCAGCATATAGAGGATATCCTGCCGCAGTTTTTGCATGCTCATTGCGCCCAGCTTCTGGTAAACAATGCGACCATCCGGTGCTATCAGGAAGGAGGTGGGCGTCAGGCGAACGTTGCCAAATGCGCGGGCAGCGTCGGCATTGATATCCAGTGCGATCGGATAGGGGATGTTTTTTGCATTCCGCATGGCGAGCACCTGGTTGGGCGGGTCGTAATCCATGGCGATACCTACAATCTCCAGCCCCCTTGGTGATAATTCCTCGTAGAGTTCGATCAGGTGTGGCAGTTCCTTGATGCAGCCCGTGCAGGTGGTGGCCCAGAAAGTAACCAGCAAGGGTTTTCCGCGCAGGCTGGCCAGCTGCAGCTGCTTGCCGTCGATGGTGACCAGGCTGATATCCGGGCTGGTTTTCAGGCCGGCGGGTGCAAGCCACAAATAGCCAATCACTACCAGCAGAACGATTGCGAACAGTGAAATAAAAAAGTCTTTAGCTTTCATGTTTTGTTTCCGTTACCTGGTTCTTGTTGCCGCTGTCACTGGAAAGTACCGGAGCCGGTGGATCGTCTGCCTTGTTGCCGCCCAGTATGCGCCGAATGAAGGCAAAAACCCTTTTAATGCCACGCCAGATTTTTGGTAACAGCCAGATACTCAATAAAATGAATAATACCAGCAACACGAGGAATAAAACCGGGTGATAAAGGGCGGTCCAGAGACCGGCAATCACAGCCACGTCTTCACCCACCGAGGCAAACCAGTTGGTAACGGGTTCCGGTGAGGTGTTGATCAGTACCCGGGTGCCGGCCTTGGTGACGTGACTGCCGGTTGCCAGTGTGCCGCCGGCGATGGCGGCAGCCAGCTGTGCGCCCGAGCCGATATCACCGACTGCGCCGGCAGCAAGTATCGCACCGGCAGGAATGCGAATGAAAGTAGACAGGGCATCCCAGCCGCTATCGACGCCGGGTACCTTGTCGGCAAAAAATTCAATGCAGTACATTGCCCCGGCGGCGACCATTACCATGGGGTCGGAGAGCACTTGCAGTTCGGGTGGCAACTCGATGTTGCCGGTGGTACCCATGTAGCCGAGCATCAGGATGGCGGCATACAGGTTGATGCCGCTGGCCCAGGCCACGCCCATGCTGAGGGCAATTATCTGCGTAATATCCATATGATTTCTCTGTTTTTTCTGGAGAAATTTCCACTGCCTGCAAGGGGCGTATTGTAGCAATTCAGGCTGTTTTTAGTGTTTTCTGTCGAGCCTATTAATAAACAAAACCCCTGATAATTATGTAACTGTATGTAATATATGATTAAATATGTGTTTCTCGGTGTTTGTCCTGGTGGTTTACATCGCCGTGCTGTCACTGTTTAATAGCGCCGCCGGCAGTTTCAAGAAACGCTGCCGCAATCGACGTTGCACCGGTGTGCCGTTTCTCGAAGGCAGTGACGCGAACCTGCTCTTCAGATATTGAATAAGCCCTCTCTGTGCAAGCAACTGCGGCTGGATTTATGACCCGCACACGACCGGAAACCGTCACCGATTTTTTTAATAGAAGTAACATCAAGGAGTATGAAGATGAAAAAACTGTTAGTTGTGATGTTCAGTGCTGTGTTGTTTATTGCCGGTTGTAGCGACAAGGATGATTCAAAATCAATCACTGAAACTGTAACCGAGGCAGCCGAGGAAGCGGCAGAGAAGGCTGAAGAAGTGGCAGAGGATATGGCCGAAGCTGCAGAAGAAGCTGCCGAGAAGGCAGAAGATGCTGCCGAGGATGCTGCGGATGCCGCAAGTGATGCCATGGATGACGCTGCTGATGCTGTTTCAGACAGCGCCGACGATGCCCAGCAAGCTGCGGAAGAAGCCGCTGCAGAGGCAGAAGAAGCCGCCGACGATGCCCAGCAAGCTGCAGACGAAGCCGCTGAAAAAGCGCAAGACGCTGCAGCAGAAGCCGACGCTGCCATGAAGGAATAAGCTACCCGACAGGTGTAGCATAAAGGCCGGATTTTTATCCGGCCTTTTTTATCTGCGGAGATTATTTTCAATGTTGCGTAGTGCGTTTGTTGTATTTCTGCTCGGCTGGGTTGTCTGGTTCTGGATCGACAAGCCGCAAGCCGCACAGTCACGGTTGCCGCCTGTCAGTGACAGTCTGATAGAAAACTTTCAGGTGGCTTTTAATTTGCTGAAGTCCGGTTATCTGGATGTCGCCTTTGTATATATCTGGAATGCGCATTATTTGCTGCTTTCCCTGCTTGGTGGTGCATTGCTGGCGGTAAGCTACGGGGTGGTTTCGGATTCTATGTCGCGGCGGCGGATGCGACGGAATATTATGCCGCCGCAGCGCAAGCGGCCGCAGACTGATGAGAAGGATTCACGACCGGACGGGCAGGACAACGCAGAGTGACCGGTTTGCCGCGGCTTGCACGTCTTCCGTGCGCCGGACGATGTGTATACTCTATGCCCTGAATGTGGCAGACATGCTGTAGTGCCGATGTTTATATCTGGTGCAGATGCGGCTATCGATGCGGGAGCAGATCTCGATTATGAGTGAAACACAGCAACACCTGGAAAAGGTCATTGCGCGTATGCAGACCATTCAGCGCGCAATCAAGTCATCCGGTCAGCCTGCCTCCATGTTTGAATTGCAGGAGCTGAAAGACCTGGGTACGGAATACGCAAAAATCGTAGACAGCCTGGCAGACGCCTCAGGCGATCCGTCGCAGGCTTAACCAAGGGAAGGAGCTGTAACCATGCAGGATGATCCGGGTATTTTTGTCGGCAAGGGTGCGCAGCCGGTTTATCTGTTACCGCGCCTGGCGAATCGTCATGGCCTGATTGCCGGGGCGACAGGTACGGGTAAAACCGTTTCCCTGCAGATTCTTGCCGAAGAGTTTTCGCGTCGCGGTGTGCCGGTATTCCTTGCCGACGTAAAGGGTGATTTATCCGGTATCAGCCAGCCCGGCAAGCAACATCCAAAGCTGCAGGAAAGAGCGACTGCGATCGGTCTTGAACCTTACACGCAAGAGTCTTTCCCGGTAGTTTTCTGGGACCTGTTTGGCAAGAAAGGTCACCGTGTGCGTACCACGGTGTCTGAAATGGGGCCGCTGTTGCTGTCGCGCATGCTTGATCTGAATGACACCCAGGAAGGCATTATCTATGCTGTTTTTAAAATCGCTGATGACCAGGGCTTGTTGTTGCTGGATCTCAAGGATCTGCGTGCCCTGCTGACTTTCGCCGGTGAGAACGCCAAACAGCTGCGGCTTGAATACGGCAATATTTCAGGTGCTTCCATTGGTGCGATCCAGCGCCGCCTGCTGGTTCTGGAACAGGAAGGTGCCCGCCAGTTCATGGGTGAGCCGGCACTGGACCTGTTTGATTTTATGCGCATGAGTTCCACAGCCTATGGCAACATCAATATCCTGGCTGCAGGCAAGCTGATGCAGACACCGAAGTTGTATGCGACGTTTTTATTATGGCTGTTGTCCGAGCTGTTCGAGGAGCTGCCGGAAGTCGGCGATCCCGACAAGCCGCGCCTGGTATTTTTCTTTGACGAGGCACACCTGTTATTCAAGGGTGCGCCGTCGGCACTTGTTGACAAGGTTGAACAGGTGGTGCGGCTGATTCGCTCCAAGGGTGTCGGTGTCTATTTCGTCACCCAGAACCCGCTGGATATTCCTGATGCAGTGCTGGGGCAACTGGGTAATCGTATCCAGCACGCACTGCGTGCGTTTACCCCGCGTGACCAGAAGGCGGTGCGTGCCGCTGCAGAGACCTTTCGTGTGAACCCGGCCTTTGATGCGGCTGCAGCGATCAAGGAGCTGGGTGTGGGTGAAGCGCTGGTGTCAACGCTGGGCGGCAAGGGTATCCCGGGTGTGGTGGACCGGGTGCTGATTCGCCCGCCGGCATCACGGCTGGGGCCGGCAACGGCTGCGGAACGCAATGCAGTGATTGAGGCGAGCATGTTCAGCCAGCGTTACGACCAGCCGCTTGACCGGCGCTCTGCCTACGAAATGCTTAACGAGCGGGCCGAGAAAACGGCGCGTGATGAAGCTGCGGCTGCTGCCGGGAAGCCGGCCGCAAGGAAATCCAGCGGCAGGGGCAGCAATCGTCAGGGTGTGGTTGAGGCGATGTTGAAAAGTATCGTGCGATCCATAGGCAGTTCGCTGGGGCGCCAGATATCGCGCGGGGTGCTGGGCTCCATTCTGAAACGCTGAAGTTTGCGTAACTTTTTTATCATAGATCCTTCCCGTGAATAATAAACATATTCTCCGCTCCGGTCGCAGGATAGTGCCGGTTCTGATCGTGCTGGGCCTGCTTGTTTATCAGTACTATGTGCCGAACAGCCAGACTGACGATTATGCGGACGTTACGCAGCAAGGCAGCTTGCAGCAGGCCTATGCGGCAGGACAGTCAGGTGTCTGGCTGGAGACCCGTGGACATATCAGTCGTGTGCTGCGAGATGATAACGAAGGTTCGCGGCATCAGAAGTTTATTCTTGAACTGGACGATGGTCACACCGTGATGGTTGCCCATAATATCGACCTGGCGCGGCGAATACCGGCGCGTAAAAACCTGTCACTGCTGGTGCGCGGTCGTTATGAGTGGAATGACCGTGGTGGTGTTATTCACTGGACCCATCATGATCCGGATGGCCGTCTGCAGGGTGGCTGGATAGAAATTGACGATGTGCGTTACCAGTGATGCCTGTGTTGCAGGGATCTGAGCTTGCAACCCGGCAGTGAAATGTTAACAACAAGAGAAACCTGATTATGGCGCATGGTTCAAGCACGGCGGTGATTACCGCGCTGGTTGCGAACACGATTCTGACAGTGCTGAAATTTGCCGCAGCCCTGCTGACACATTCGGCTTCCATGATGAACGAGGCCATCCACAGCATGATGGACAGTCTCAACCAGGGCTTCCTGCTGATCGGGCTGAAAGTCGCTGAAAAACCCTCGGATGCCAACTATGCCTTTGGTCACGGGCAGAAGAAATATTTATGGAACCTGTGGAGTGCCATTGGCCTGTTTTCCATTGGCTGTGGTCTGGGACTGGCGCATGCGTGGCATTCCTGGGCATTGGTGGGGCAGAAGCAACCCAGGGCGCCGCTTGAGTGGTTCGGCTATAGTTTTGATCCGCTCTGGATAGCAGGCCTGGTGCTGTTGATTGCGCTGGTTCTGGACGGCTATTCCCTGCTTGTTGCCGTGCGCGAGTTCCTCAAGCAGATGCGTGTTCGTGGAAAAAACGGTTTCCTCAAGTCGCTGCTGCGTTCCGATGACCCAACGCTGGTTGCCGTTGTGCTGGAAGATACGGTGGCGACACTGGGCGTGTTGCTGGCAGCCAGCGGTATATTGATGTCCGTTTTTACCGGGAATCCTTACTGGGATATTGGTTTTTCCATGTTGATCGCGGTGCTGCTCGGTCTGACCGCCTTTTTTCTCGGTAGTGTTAATATGCGTTTTCTTGCTGACGTCAGGGACCATGGCGCTGAGGCTGCGTTTGCCGATATTGTCAAGGGGCATTCGGAAGTTGAGCGCTATCATGATTTGCGTTCGATCATTATCGATGATCAGCATACGGTCCTGGTGGCTGAGGTGGAACTGCGCGAGGAAGCCATTATTGCGGGTCTGAAGCAGCGTATGCTGGACAGCGAGAACAGCTACCTGTCGATGCTTCCGAAAGATCGGCGCGAGGACGAAAATGTACGTGATTACTGCCGTATACGTGCTGCGGCGCAGGCAACCCTTGAGCGTACAGAAGAGATTATCGAGGAACTTGCTGCGGCTGTTCGCCAACGTTTGCCGCGAGTTCAGCATGTTACGCTTGAGGTGGAAGGGATAGCTACGGCACCCGGTGCGCAGCCGGGTATGCCAGTATGACCCATTGGTATTACAGCTATTAAACGGGGGAAAAATGGATACCAGGCTTACCGAGTTATATGAAGGAATAATCAGGGATATCGGAGAAGATCCGTCACGTGAAGGTCTGCAGAAAACACCGGAGCGTGCCGCCAAGGCCATGCAGTACCTGACGCGTGGCTATACGCAGTCTGCCGAGGAAGTGGTTAATAATGCCATTTTCGAATCGGAGAATAACCAGATGATCCTGGTGAAAGACATCGAGCTGTACTCCCTGTGCGAACATCACCTGTTGCCGTTTATTGGCAAATGTCACGTTGCCTATATACCAACCGGCAAGGTGATAGGTTTGTCAAAAATTGCCCGTATCGTGGATATGTTCGCGCAACGTTTGCAGATCCAGGAGAACCTGACCAAGCAGATTGCCGATACACTGATGACGGCGATTGCACCGGCCGGTGTGGGTGTGATTATAGAGGCCAAGCACCTGTGCATGATGATGCGCGGTGTCGAGAAACAAAACTCGATGATGACCACATCAATGATGCTGGGTACTTTTCGTGATCATGACAGAACCCGCTCCGAGTTTCTGCGGTTGGTGAGGTCCTGACAACCGCTTCACCCTGTCGATTTCAGTTAACGCTGTAGCTGCGGTCAATATCCTCACGCGTCAGTATTCCGTAAACCCGGCGGATTCCCGGGACAGTGTGCCGGGTAACGTACAGCGCCTCGGCATCATTCGCATTCAGGACTTCCAGTGCTTCCTGCAGCGTCGCCTGGAAATCAATGGCAGTAACATCCCTGCGTTCAGCCGGTATCTCCGACAGTGCGCAGACAGTCTCTTGAGGATGTTCCTGTAGCTCACGGGCCAGGTCCGCTGCCGGCATAATGGCCTGTGGCTGCCGCTCCCGGGTGATCAGTATCCAGCGCGGCTCGTTTGCAAGCGCATCCAGTGCCTGCTGATGGTCAACTGTTTCTGCTAATGATTCGTAACGCTTTTCCATTACACTGGCGACGCCGATGCGTCTCAATGCCTGGGTGATGGGGGTGTCGTGGTAGTCCAGGCCGCGTGCTTTCATCAGCACCAGGTAAACGGATTCCTTGCCAAACACTTCCCTGCTGACCAGTACGCCGGCAATCACTGCCAGCATGCCGGGCAGAATGATGTGCGGGTTGGCGGTAAGTTCCAGCAATGCGGTGAGTGCGGCGAGTGGTGCCTGCAGGGTGGCACCCATCATGGTGCACATGCCGATCAATGCATAGAAGGCCGGCGAGGCAATTTCACCCGGTAGCCAGGTGTCAGCAATAATGCCGGTGGCGCCACCGGCCAGCGCGCCAATCACGATGGTGGGGCCGATGAGGCCGCCGGGCAATCCGAGCCCCAGCCCTACGGCGCTGGCAATGATTTTGGCGACGGTGACGACCAGCAGAACTGACAGGGCCAGTTGCCCCAGTAATGCCTGGTTGACGGTGTCATAACCGATGCCCATGACCTCGGGTACGCCCATGGCAATCAGTCCAACGATAGCGCCGCCCAGCGTGCAGCGAATCCATATTGGCCAGCCTTTCGACAGACTGGTGGAGCGTTGCAGCAAATGTATAAACAGCGCAGCAATACAACCCAGCGTAACCCCCATAATGATGACATAGGGTAATTCCAGCAGGGATTCCAGTTGCATGGCAGGGATTGAGAACACCCGTTCACTGCCAAAGACGAGGCGCGTCAGGGTGGTGGCTGTCACGGCGGACAGGATGACCGGTGCGAAGCTCACCACCGAGTATTCCATCATGACAACTTCCATGGAAAAGATAACACCGGCCAGCGGCGTGTTGAACGAGGCGGATATGGCGG
>JAOUCV010000417.1 GCA_029859555.1 Gammaproteobacteria bacterium | reverse complement strand
GCCGGCACCGGGATCGAGAGGAAAACACACAGCCACAGCAGAAAACCGCCGGCCAGCACGGCCGACGGATTTTGCTGCATCAAACGACGGTACAAAATACGAATGGCTTAAGCCGGCTCCACCAGCATACGGCCACGCATCTCCATATGCAGGGCATGACAGAACCACTGACAGTAAAACCAGTGCACGCCTGGACGATCCGCCTTGAAAGTCACCGACGAGGTTGCCTGTGGCCCCACCTCCATGGCAATACCGTAGTTGGCCAGCGTGAGTCCGTGGGTCAGGTCATCAATCTCGTCATTATTACTGACGTAGATCGTGACTTCGTCACCCTGCTTCACGGTGAATTTCTCCATGCTGAAGGTAGGCGCGATGGACCACATGTAGACACGCACCTTGTTACCGTCCCGGATGACCTTGGAGTCCGTATACAGTTTCACGCCATCCTTCTTGGCCTGGGCTGTTGCATCGGCCCACATCGGATCGTCTTTTTTCCAGACCGAGTTCGGATTGACAACATCGGTACGCACAATGATGCAATCGTGTGGTTCGGCAAAGGTCGGACCATCATGAACGATTGCCATTTTTTCACCGGTAATGTCGATCAGTTGCTCATTCTCCGGTTTCAGCGGGCCTACGTTGATGAAACGGTCCTTCGAGAACTTGTTCAGTGACACCAGCCATTTGCCGTCAGCTTCCCTGGTTTCACCCATGGAGGTGTGGTTGTGCCCCGGCTGGTAGTGAACATCGATCTTGTCCAGAATCGGGTTAACATCCTTGCCGTTGTAGGCATCAACCGCCTTCTGGATATTCCACTTCACTGCCTGACTGTCGAGGAACAGCGTGGTAAAGGCATTACCATCGCCGTCAAATGCCGTGTGCAACGGCCCCAGACCCAGCTCCGGCTCGGCAGCCACCACATCACGCGGCTTGATCTTGTCTTTAAAGAGATCCGGCAGACGCCGCACATCCAGCACAGTGACTGTGGGTGACAGCTTGCCATTAATGATGACATAGTGCCCGTCAGGTGCAGTATTACAGCCATGTGGACTGTTGGAAACAGGAATGTAGCGGGTATATTTTGAACCCTTGCGACCATCTATGACGGGTACACCGCCGGTCTTCTTGAAGTCGCCGTTCTTCACTGCAGCTTCAATGGCCTTGATGTCGAATACCACGACCCAGTCCTGCTCGTTGGCCGTCATCTCGGCAAGAGTCACGCCTTCCTCACCGTTATAGCAGGTCGAAAAGGCATACAGGCCCTGGTAGTCGGCATCACAATTATCCAGGTTACCGTCCACCATGACCTGCCATGCTACTTTCATACTGTCGCCGTCAAGGGCTGTGAATATCGCGTGGTACTTTTCCGGCTCGTCGAGAATACTGCCGTCATTTGGTATCGGCACACGGTGTTCGCCGTTGGCAAAAACATAACCGGTACGCGGATACTTTTGTGGCCGCAGCCCGTGGATATCCGAGGCATTCGGAATCTCTGTGATCTTGTCGCACTTCATAACATCACAGCGCACACGCGCAACCCGCGTATTTGCCTTGTCATTCATAAACAGATAGCGGCCGTCGTAAGTGCCATCGGTAAACGACATATGTGGATGGTGCAGGTCGCCGTTCTCCCAGATACCCCCACGGGTTTCCAGGAATTCTTTGGTCTCCGGCAGCAGCCCGTCACTCAGGATTTTACGGCTTTCGTTGGTCAGCCCCCAGCCGGTTGCACTGCAACGGTTGAACACCGGGACACGCATCAGTTCACGCATGGAAGGAATACCTATAATGCGCATCTCACCGCACTGGCCACTACTCCAGAAGCCATAGTAGTCGTCCAGATCACCTGGTCCAACCACGGCCTTTCCGGCGGCGGCCTGTGCCGCTTCAGTGTACAACATGGAACCACCGGCCAGTCCGGCCACGCCACCTGCCCCTGCCAGCGCCACCAGTTTAGTAGAATTACTCAGCAGTTCCCTGCGGGTAACACCTGCCTTCTTGTCATCGGTTTTTGACATAACAATTTTCCTCTTGAGATTTCTGTTCTTGATTTACGTATCCCCAGTGGATACAAACCCCTCCGCATAAACTACTTCAACCAGGGCTTCCTGAATCCTGGTCAGAGGCTCTAGCAACCCCTGTCTTTTCTCTTGCCTGTTTCTTGATCTCCGCCACTTTCAGGGCGACTTCAGACTTGCCACCCGTTGACATGCTCGCCGCCCGTTCATGCTTCAGGCGTTTCTGAATCAGTACCGGGCAGGCATGCTCGTCTGAATACACCACCTGGCAATGCAGGCAATACAGACATTCATTGACATTAATTTTACCTTCAGGGTGAATCGCCTGAACCATGCACTCGTTTCTGCAGATCTGGCAGGGCGACCCG
>JAOUCV010000416.1 GCA_029859555.1 Gammaproteobacteria bacterium | reverse complement strand
CTCAGGGAAGAACTGGGTGACTTGTTGTTTCAGGTTGTTTTTCATTCGCAAATGGCCAGTGAAGCCGGCTGGTTTGATTTTGGTGCGGTGGTCAGCGGGATCTGTGAAAAGATGACGCGGCGGCACCCGCATGTGTTTGCCGGAGACGTTATCGATACGGTCGAGGCGCAGACGGCTGCCTGGGAGAAGCACAAGCAACGGGAAAAAGGTGAGCGCGGCAGTGCCCTTGAGGGTGTACCACTGGCGTTACCGGCGCTTACGCGCGCGGATAAACTGCAAAAGAAAGCCTCCCGTGTTGGTTTTGACTGGCCGAGTATTCACGGAGTGTCTGACAAGGTCGAAGAGGAGCTGGAAGAGTTGCGCGAAGAGATTCGCAGTAATGCGGATGCCGAGGCATTAATGGATGAAGCCGGTGACCTGTTGTTTGCAGCGGTTAACCTGGTGCGCCACACCGGTACTGACCCGGAAGCGGCGTTGCGTCAGGCCAATCAAAAATTCTCCCGACGTTTCCGTATGGTCGAGCAGCTGAGTAATGCGGCCGGCAAGACGGTCAAGGAAACCGATCTTGATACACTGGATTTATACTGGGACGAGGCCAAGGCACTGGAGGCGGCAGGCGGCAGCCCGGGTAATGCCACAGAGAGCGCCTGAGCGTTTCGGAGTCGTGCAATTTCTTGTGTATTAACCAGTGTTCAGGTACAAAACGATGTTATCTGTCAGCTATTGTCAATCAGGGTAAAACGCTATGAGCTCAGCCACTGCTGAAAATATTATCGAGGTAGAAAATCTGATTGCGCATTATGGTGATCGCGTCATCCTCAATGGTATTAACCTGGGTATCCGCACCGGCGAGATTATGGTTATTATGGGTGGTAGCGGCTCGGGTAAAACCACGCTGATGCGTAATTTGCTGGGTCTGAATAAACCCAGTTCCGGCAGTATTCATATCCTTGGAAAGGACATTACCAAAATCAGCAAGCGCGAGCTGTATGCTATCCGGCGCAAGATGGGCGTTGCATTCCAGGGTGGTGCGCTACTGGGTTCGATGTCGGTCGCAGACAATATCGAGCTGCCTCTCCGGCAGCACACCCGGCTGGATGACAGTACGATACATATCATGTCCCGTATGAAGCTGGAAGTGGTTAATCTCGCTGGTTTCGAGGACTTGATGCCCTCTGAATTATCCGGTGGCATGCTGAAGCGCGCTGCGCTGGCACGTTCCATTGTGATGGATCCCGCGATGCTGTTTTTTGATGAGCCTTCTGCCGGGCTGGACCCGGTGGTATCGGCAGAGCTTGACGAGTTGATCCTGCGGCTGAAAGAGGCGATGAACGTCACCATCGTTGTGGTAACACACGAACTGGATAGCGCCTTCAAGATCGCTGACAGGATTACCGTGCTTGGGCAGGGCAGTGTGCTGATGACGGGAACGGTGGATGAAGTCAGGAACAGTGATAACGAAGTGATTCAGGATATGCTGAACCGGCGCGCCAGGGATGAAACCGTCAACGCAGAAGAATATCTGGCACGGCTTACGGCAGCCCGGCAACAGTCGCGCGTATAGGCGACCTGGCCCGGTTTGACGTTATTGTCCGCGATCAGGCGGGCTGGGGCTGGTTCTCAAGTTCCTTGATCTTGGCCTTCATTTTTGCAATCAGGCCGTCAAAGCCTTCTTTCTTGACTATTTCCTGGTAGGAGCTGCGATAGTTGCTGATCAGGCTGATGCCCTCGATAATCACATCATAGACCCACCATTTATCGTTCTTCTTGTACACCTTGTAGTTCACCGGGATATCAGCACTGGCGGTAAGAATCAGCGTCTCGACAACGGCTTTTTTGCCCTTGACCTTTTCCCCCGGGTAGTCGACCTTCTCGTCGGTGTAGGCTTCTACCCGACCAATATAGGTATTCTCTATCAATTTGGAGAACAGCTGAACAAATTCCTGCTGCTGCTCTTTTGAAGCACTTTTCCAGTTGGTCGCCAGGGTGCGTTGTGACATGGCGCGGAAATCAAAGCGTTCGCTGATAACCTCGCCTATCTTTTCGCGGCGGATTGTCTTGTCCATTTCCTTGTCCTGCAGCAGTGCCAGGATGCTGTCCACTGATCCGCGGATCGAGTCAGTCGGGGACGCGCCTGCAATTGCAACACTTGTCATGGCCAGCAGCATGCCGGCAAACAGTGTCAGGAAGAGTTGTTTAAACATAACATTACCTCGCATTGAATAATTGTCGGCAGTTACCGCGGCTAGTTATCTACCAGATTTTTGCGGTACTGGGTCCAGGCATCCCGTATGAACAGATAAGGGTCCAGTGCGTCTCTTTTGATGCCTTCGTAGGTGTCTTTGTCAAGCGCGACCGTGTTGACCGTCCGCAGGGCAATGGCAGCCCA
>JAOUCV010000415.1 GCA_029859555.1 Gammaproteobacteria bacterium | reverse complement strand
AGTTAAAACGCAGTTCGGCTCACACCAACTGGTGGCTGCAAACTGTTCTGTTAGAGACTAATCGACCGGCTCATCCAGCATCCACCAGGGTGTATTGATAGCCTGCTCCTTGCTGGCAGCGCCATCGGGGTAGAAACTGTGCATACTGTCCGTCGTATAATAACTCCACAGTGCCGGCTCCATTTCCTGCTGCAGTATTTTGAAATGTCCGGCCTTCTGTGCATCCCTGAGAAATTGCTGCCAGGCATCCAGCGGCTCGGCACCACCCTGCTGGAAAATCACACGCCCGCCGTATTGACGGTACAGCGCCCGGTTCACCTTCCACTGCTCGATAAACGACTGCGCAACAAAAGTTTCAGCGGCAGCGCTCTCGGTGGTGCCGGCACGACTCTCCGCCTGCCGCATCGCCTTATCCATTTCATCCAGCGCATCACCTTCCTTTTCCAGTTGCGCGCGCGCGGGTGCTGTCAGCGAGGTTTCAGCCAGCGTCTGCCGGACCTCATTGCGCCGGCTATCCAGCTTGATGCGATTGTTTTCCATCAGCAGCTGTTTTCTCTGCAGAAATTCTGCAAGCTCAGCGTCTGTCGCCTGCAATTTGTTGTCTTCGATATACTGCTTCACCAGCACCTGCTTGATGACGTAGGCCATCTCATCCGGATTGCTGGTGCGTATCTGCATATCAAGCACCCCGGCAACCAGCGGCGCATCGCTGCGCCCGTACGTTTCTTGTGCCTGAACCGGCAACATCGCAAGACACAACAGGCAGGCGACCGATAACCGTAACAGGATGTTTTTCTTCATAACATGATGCTCGCTATGTGGATAAATTATTGTTGCTCATCGAGCGACTTTACCATCTCGATGGCCTGCCGTATCGAAGCTGCGTGTAACTTGGCAACACAACAGCAACCGGACTGTGCGGCATGCGCCTTCACCAGTCCCAGCACCTCGATGAGGGTCCGGGTTGCACCTGTCGCCTCGGGCACCACCCGCCCGTCAACTGTGCGGGTAAGACGGTAGACACGGCCGCTGGCGTCCAGCAGGACATCATCCTCTGCACAGGCTGGCTGGCAGCCTCCCTTATCTTCATCCCAGTCACACTGGCCCGCGACATAAATCAACTCGGCATCGCCTGCCATTCTGACAACACCCGGCCACCTGATCACTTAGAATATTATCTCAATTTTTCAGTAAGTTACAACAACAGGACACTAGCGCGACTGTGCATGGCGTGTCAGAAAACTATCCAGGTGGTTTGCAAAGGCCTGGCGATCAGCCTGATTGAGGGTCGGCGGGCCACCGGTATCAACACCACTGGAACGCAAGGTATCCATAAAATCGCGCATATTCAGGCGTGCCCGTATGTTTTCTGTTGAATACCACTCGCCTCGTGGACTGAGCACATTTGCACCCTTGTCAATCACCTCGGCAGCCAACGGAATATCACTGGTAATCACCAGGTCACCCGCACCTGCTCGTTTGACAATTTCGTTATCGGCAACATCAAAACCCTGTGCGACCTGGATCATACTGATATTGGCTGCCGCTGGCACACGTAACAACTGGTTCGCCACCAGCGTCAGTTGCACACCGGTACGCTGCGCGGCGCGAAACAGGATCTCCTTGATCACGCCGGGGCAGGCATCCGCATCTATCCAGATTTGCATGTCATATTCTTTTCACTAACAAGCCGTCCGTGCCAGGCGGCAATACGCAAAGCGATCTATTGAACAACATTAAACACCGGAGCAGCAGTTCGACTGTCACCCGTTACTCTACAGCAGCTTTCTCTGCATACAGCTTCCTGAACCGCTCAACCCGCTTGCGGTTAACGCCTGCATCGCCATATCCCACCCTGGACGCAGAGCGTATATGGACCCGGCGTTCAAGCGGATCGACCCGGACCTCAAGATCATCCACAAAGCCAAACAGGGGCGAGGAAAAGGCAGCCGCAATATAGCCACCATCCTGCACCTGAATAACACCACCCATGTCGGCAATAACCGCCTTGATAACAGTCAATGTATCAGGGCCAGACTGAAGAGCCACAGGCTCCAGGTAATGCAGCGCATCGTTTTGTTGCTCGCTGGATACGCAATTAGGCTTGTCGGGACAGATCGACAGCTTGCCAGCAACCAGTCCCGGCGGCTTGCCCGATTTCGATAACACCGCAAGCACCAGCAGTAGCAGTATGCCGGCAGCCGCAAAAATAAAAACCGTGATAAAAAGTGTTTTCAACGTGAATGGTTTCCTGTTAAACACCGGTTAATCGGAGACCTTGCCCCGAAGCTCCTTGGTTCGGCCGCGCCGGGTCTTGCTGTCAAGCCGCCGCTTCCGGGAAGCCTTTGTCGGCCGGGTTGCTGTCCTTGATTTTTGTACCACGGCAACCCC
>JAOUCV010000414.1 GCA_029859555.1 Gammaproteobacteria bacterium | reverse complement strand
CTGCAATACCTGCGCACTCTTGAAAGTCACTATTCCGGAAAATGAAATGTGAAAATTCAGCTCCATTGCCCGCTCGGCCATGTCCCAGTCGCCGGTGAAGCAATGCATGACACCACCCACTTCGCTGGCACCTTCCGCTTCCAGTATTTCCAGCGTGTCTTCCTTTGCATCGCGTGAATGGATGATCAGCGGTTTTCCTGAAATCTTCGCGGCGGCGATGTGACGACGGAAACGGTCACGCTGCCAGTCCAGGTCGCCTTCACTGCGGAAATAATCAAGACCGGTCTCGCCAATGGCAACTACCCTGGGATGCCTGGCCAGTTCCACCAGCTCATCAGTATCAGGGTCATGACCGCCCTGCTCGTTTGGATGCAGGCCAACCGATACCGATACCTGCTCATGCGGCTCGGCAAGTGCAAGCATGCCGGGATAGTCTTCCAGGTTGATCGAGACACACAGAAAGTGGCCGACGCCCTGGTCTTGCGCCGCATCCAGTACACCTTCTATGCGGCCGCCGAAGGGTTCCAGATCAAGCGTATCCAAATGACAGTGTGAATCGACCAGCATGTCGTAACCTCAAGGTAAATTGAGGTTACATAATAGAGGCTTTGAAGCGTGCCGCAAAGACCTGCGGCAGACAATTACATGGTATGGGTTGGCCGTTCGCTTTCGAGAGCGCCTGCCAGGAATCCTTCAATCTTGTTACGCGCAGCACCATCATCCTGATCACTGAATTGCACACCGATGCCGGCTGCCCGGTTGCCTTGCGCACCGACCGGGGTAATCCAGACAATTTTCCCCGCCACCGGTATCTTCTCTGTCTCATTCATCAGGGTAAGCAGCATAAATACTTCTTCACCGACCCGGTAGGTCTTCTTGGTCGGGATAAACAGGCCGCCACCTTTTATGAACGGCATGTAGGCCGCATATAAAGCGCTCTTGTCCTTGATCGTCAGTGAGAGAATACCCTGACGTGGTGCTGCAACTGTGCTCATAATATATCTGCCTTTACCCTGACATCCATGAAATTTCCGTTTACCTTTGCGCAGCCCAGGCTAACAAAATATCTTCCGTCAACAACTGACGGTTTAAAGTACCCGCCGTCAACCGCAACATCCTGTTTATACGCTCCAGCAGTTCGAAAACCACCCTTTGGTCCAGCCTGCCTGCAAGTGTTACAAGCCCGTCCTGCAAATCAGCACTGCGTATCTGGCCAGCCCTTCCGGCCATCCTGATCCTTATCAGGTCCATCAGCCATTCACGCATCCAGTGAATTGCCTGTAATTCTTCATCCTTGCTCCAGCCCTGGGCGACAGTCAAAGGCGATACTCGCCGCTCCAGTATGCCCACCAGCGCACCAAAATGCTCCCGCCTGGCCTCTACCGTGCCTGATTGTGCCAGCCTGAGTGCCTCCAGCGGGGCACCGTGTGCCAGCTGCAGACAGGTCTGGGCCTCTGCTTCGTTGCAACCCTGCCCCTGCAGCCATTCCAGTGCCAGTTGCCGCTCCGGAATCTCCAGTTTCAGCTGCTGGCAACGGCTGCGAACTGTTGCCGGCAGGCGGGCCGGACAGGCCGAAACCAGCACCAGTACTGTGTTATCGGACGGTTCCTCCAGTGTCTTTAACAGACTGTTAGCAGCATTTTTATTCATCGCCTCGGCCGGGTTCAGAATAGCCACCTGGTAGCCACCATGGTGACTGCTCATAACAAGCTTCCCGGCCAGCGCCCGAATCTGGTCGACCTTGATCTCACGGCTCACCTTGCCGGTTTTATCGTCCACCGCATGTGTGACATAAAAGTAGTCCGGGTGCCCCCCTGCAGCGAACTGAATGCAGCCCGGACAGCTACCACAAGGTGACTGTGCCGCTGCAGGCTGCTGGCATAGCAACAGTTGCGCAACATAGTTCGAAAAGGCGGTCTTGCCGCTTCCCGGCTGGCCAGTCAGCAACAGTGCATGCGGCAAGCGCCCCTGCTGAAGCGCTGCAGCTACGGTGTCACGGAGGGGTTCCAACCAGGGGTAAAGATCAGGCATGCCGGCAATTATAGAGAAAACAGCGCATGCAGACATCACTTCCAGCCCGTTAACCCCCTGTCCCTCCGGGAGAAGGCTGGCGAGAGGCAATAAAATTGGGTAACTGCCTGATTTTTTATCCCCTCATCCTGGGCTTCTCGGCAATTGCTGCATGCTTTGCTCTAGCTCCTGCATCCCTGCAGTCGTCCCGGCGGAAGAAGGAATTTTCTTTTATTTTTACGAGTTACTGTCCAGGAACATGACTAAAAAACAAGGTCAGCTGCAAACCAAGTCGCTGGTTCACACCATCCAGTACGGCATTGCCATTGGTTCTGGCGGCACCGGTACGGTTATCCGCATTGACATCACGCCACTGATAGGTCG
>JAOUCV010000086.1 GCA_029859555.1 Gammaproteobacteria bacterium | reverse complement strand
TGTTGCAGGTGAACCCGGACCTGTCTCTGCCATTCTGAGTGCGGATTTGTTACTTTACTGTTTTTAACCCTACAGCTTTCTCCGATTAACTGACTCTTGCCGCCAAAAGCGCTGCTACATGCCATGTCCCTGACACAACAATCTGCACAAAATGTTGCGCACGTCCTCAGTGAGGCAATGCCCTACATTCGTCGTTTTCGCGGCAAAACGATTGTTATCAAATACGGTGGCAACGCGATGGAGGACGAGGCGCTGAAAAGCGGCTTTGCGCGGGATGTGGTGTTGATGAAGCTGGTGGGAATTAACCCGGTTGTTGTTCATGGTGGCGGGCCGCAGATTGGCAAATTGCTGGAAAAGATTGGCAAGAAAAGCGAGTTTGTAGAAGGTATGCGCGTTACTGATACCGAGACCATGGACGTGGTTGAGATGGTGCTCGGTGGCCAGGTAAACAAGCAAATTGTCAGCCTTATTACGCAGCATGGTGGCAGTGCGGTTGGCCTGACCGGCAAGGATGGTGATTTAATCCGGGCGCGCAAGATGAAAATTGAACGCAGTTCACCGGAGCTGGACGTACCCGAGATTATTGATCTTGGTCATGTCGGCGAGGTGGAAAGCATCGATGCGTCGGTGGTGGATATGCTGGTTGGCGGAAATTTTATTCCGGTGATTGCACCAATAGGTGTCGGTGCAGACGGCTGTTCCTATAATATTAATGCTGATCTGGTAGCGGGTCGCATGGCCGAGGTGCTGAAGGCCGAGAAACTTATTTTGCTCACCAATACTGCCGGCTTGCTGGACAAGGACGGGGAACTGCTAACCGGACTCGATGCGGCTGATGTCGACAAGCTGATCGATGATGGCACTATCCATGGTGGCATGCTGCCAAAGATATCCTGTGCACTGTCTGCGGTAAACTGCGGTGTGAAGGCTGCCCATATCATTGACGGACGGGTCGCCCATGCGGTGCTGGTGGAACTGTTTACCGACGAGGGTGTGGGTACGCTGATTCGCTCCTGATTACTTCGCTGTTAGCATGCGGTAACGTTTGAGATCTTCGCTATATTGTTGTTCCAGCTTCTTCTTTTCCTGTTGTTTCAGTACGATCAGCTCCTCGCCCTGCTGAATGTTCTCCAGAACATTCTTCATGCGCCCCTGCAAGCCCTCGGGTACCTTTTTGTTGCGGCTTTCGTACTCGTCTGCATTGTCCGAGAGCTCATCCATCTCGATTTGTAATGATTGCAGGCGTGACTGGGTCAGAACAATGAGTTCATCCAGCGAGGAAAGTTTTTGATCCCTGGTCAGTACAAGATCGGATTCTTCTTTGTAGGTAGTCAGCAACAACTGGTCATTTCTGCTCAAATCAAGCTGCTGCCGGTTTTTGGCTGTCTGGATCTGCGCGTGGCGCTCTTCTGAAGGTTTGGAATCCGGTATGTCAGCTGTCAGTTCTATATAGCGCGCGATGTCGGCATCAAACTGGTTGTTGATGGCCGTTCTCTCCAGTTCCTTTTCCTTGATGAAGTCCTCGTTGGTGGTGATTTGCTTGCGCAGGTTTTCCAGTTGCGATTCCAGTGACAGCGGCAGTGCCTTGCCGCTGCGTTCATAGGTGGCGGCTTCCTCTGTGAGTTTATGCAAGCGTTTCTGCATGGAGATAATGCGGCTGTTGGTCAGATGCAGTAGCGCATCTACCGAGGCGACTTTGCTGTTTTTGGCAAGCAGCATGTCCTGTTCGCTTGAATAGGTAGCGAGCAGACTGCGGTCTTGAATAGCCTGTTTTTCGGCCAGCACCTTGTTCCTGGCGGCCTCTTCTTTCAGTTGTTGTTCATTTTCCCATTGTTCCGGTGTCTTGGCGGCATCGTAGACCTGTATGGTGCGGCCGCGTTCATTCATTACCTTGCGTTCCTGCTTTGCATATTCGGGTGGAACACGATTGCCGTAGTGTACATGTCCTTCATTATCGATCCATTTGAAGGTACGTTCAGCAAATGCACTGCTGGTACAAAGCAGTGCCGGCAACAACAGAAAGTAGCGGAGTTTATTCATGTGTAGCATCCATCCTGATTTTATACGTGTATTCTAATCCTGTTAGTTTTCCTGTGATCCTAATATACCCAAAGGCGGAGCAGCAGTGAACGGTGTGGAACAACTTGTCCTGTTTCTGGTGTCGCTGGTGGCGAACCTGTTTTCAGCCTTTTCCGGCGGTGGTGCCGGGTTAATCCAGCTGCCTGTCCTGATTTTCATGGGACTGCCGTTTGCCATTGCGCTAGCCACCCATAAAGTCGCCAGTGTTGCACTGGGTATCGGCGCAACGCTAAGGCACTTGAGAGAACAGCCACTGGATCGCCCGCTGGCACTGTTTATTCTCGGTTTCGGGCTGCCGGGCGTGATTTTGGGTGCCAATATTATACTTGGCGTGCCGGAACGCATCGCCGAAGTCGCGCTGGGCATTCTGACGGCCGGACTGGGGATCTATTCGTGGCTGAATCCGGGCCTGGGGCAGCAATTACAGCCGGTTAACCGGGGACTGGGCGGGCGATTAATCGGTGGCCTGGTACTGTTCCTGGTCGGCATTCTGAACGGCTCGCTAACCTCGGGTACCGGTCTGTTTGTGACCCTGTGGCTGGTGCGCTGGTTTGGTCTTGATTATCGCCGCGCCATTGCCTATACCCTGATTCTGGTCGGGGTGTTCTGGAATGGCACCGGCGCGGTTACGCTGGGCATGCTGGCGGAGATCCGCTGGCAGTGGTTGCCGGCGCTGCTGCTGGGCTCACTACTGGGTGGTTACCTGGGAGCGCATCTTGCCATCAAGTCCGGTAACCGCTGGATAAAGAAGGCCTTCGAAATAGTGACTTTGTTGATCGGGGTGAAACTTGTTATTGGCTAGAAAGGTTTGCAGCAGCAGCGTATGGATACCCGGCTACCTGTGCCTGGTATTTTTGTCTGCATGCGGGGAGCCTCAGCAGACAGCTACGCCGGTTGTGGCGCCGCCAACTGCTGCCACAGACGCGCAGAAACAGCCTGCGCCGCTGGGCGCTCGCCCGCAACACAGTTTGCAAGATGAGGTGCCTGCGGTTATTGAAACTCGCACGATTGAATCGCTCAACCTGGAACTCGATCGCGGTCCTGTCGCATTGCCAGACCCGCCTGTGTTTGGTGCGGCCCCGGATTCCGGCTGGCTTGATGAGGGCAAGGTGCCTGATGAACTGAATGCTGCTGAAAGCACATTACTGCCGGATTTATTTGATGGCAAGGAGCAGGAAAAGCCGATGGATATCAAGGGCCGGGTGTTGATCGATGAGAGTGCTAACGACAATTCAGATCCGCTGGATGGGGCGGAAATGTCGATTGAGATTAAAACCAACTAGATTTTTTGGCGTGTTAGACCCCGTATTGTTGCTGGTAGGCCGTTATTCTCGCCAAATTTTCTTGCTGCCCCGGTGTGTTCTGCAGATATTCCAGCAGATGTGCCAGTGTCACGATGCTGATGACCGTGATACCGAGCGATTCCTCTACTTCCTGGATAGCCGAGCGCTGGTCACGCCCCCGTTCCTGGCGGTCGAGCGCAATAATGATGCCCGACAGGGAGGCTTTTGCAGACTCAATAATTTCCACGGACTCGCGAATGGCGGTACCGGCTGTGATGACGTCGTCTATGACCATAATGTCACCGGCCAGGCCTGCGCCCACCAGGTTGCCGCCCTCGCCGTGGTCCTTTGCTTCCTTGCGATTAAAACACCAGGGGGTATTTCGCTGATGGTGGTCGGCCAGCGCAATGCTGGTGGCGGCGGCCAGTGGAATACCCTTGTAGGCCGGGCCAAATAGTACGTCAAAGTTGCTGCCGCTATCGACAATCGCCTGTGCATAACATCGCCCCAGCCGGGCCAGGTGCTCACCGGTATTGAAAAGCCCGGCGTTAAAGAAGTAGGGGCTGATGCGTCCCGATTTCAGGGTGAACTCACCGAAGCGCAATACGCCGGCACTGAGGGCGAAATTGATAAAGTCGTGTTGATAGTTTTTCATATGCAGTCAAGGGTCGTTATGGCTGGCCGGGATCGCTATCATACACGCCGAATTAATCCGGGGAAAAACATGCGCATTGTCACGGTTAACGTAAACGGCATTCGTGCCGCCGCCAAAAAAGGCTTCTTCCAGTGGATGGTACGTCAACAGGCCGATGTTGTTTGTATCCAGGAAACCAGGGCACAGGTACAGCAGCTGGAAGACCCGGTGTTTCATCCGCGTGGCTGGCATGCGTATTTTCATGATGCCGAGAAAAAGGGCTACAGCGGCGTGGCGATTTATAGCAAACATAAGCCGGACAAGGTAAAAATCGGTTTGGGCTGGCCGGATATGGATGCCGAGGGGCGTTATATAGAGGCCTGTTTCGGTCCCTTGAGCGTGGTTTCACTGTACCTGCCATCCGGTTCATCCGGCGAACAACGCCAGGCCATCAAGATTAGTTTTCTGGAACGATTTATGCCCTTGCTGCGCAAGCTGAAACTGAAGCGGCGTGAATTTGTACTGTGTGGCGACTGGAACATCGCACACAAGGAAATAGACCTGAAGAACTGGCGTGGTAACCGCAAGAATTCCGGCTTCCTGCCGGAAGAAC
This sequence comes from Gammaproteobacteria bacterium, assembly GCA_029859555.1. Lineage (GTDB taxonomy): Bacteria > Pseudomonadota > Gammaproteobacteria > UBA9214 > UBA9214 > UBA9214. The sequence continues at coordinate 3,522 of JAOUCV010000086.1, read as the reverse complement.
GTGCCTGGATGGATGAGTTGTTCGGGCCAGCCGGTTTCGTGGATGCCTTCCGTGCCGTGAATCAGGATGCCGATGAATATACCTGGTGGTCAAACCGGGGGCAGGCCTGGGCCAGGAATGTCGGCTGGCGGATTGACTACCAGGTGACTACGCCGGGTATCGGTGAGAAAGTGCAGGCTGCCCGTATCTACAAGACAAAACGGTTCTCGGATCATGCCCCGTTGATTATGGACTACGATTACAGTTTGTAGTGGCGTGTGCTTTCTGTGCGGGGTTATGCCCGGGAGCGGTCAGTCGTCATCAACTAGTTTAAGGTCGACAACAGGCATTTCCGAAAACATCATCAGGCGATCGACCAGGCTGGTGTTGGCGAGACGCCGGTCGGTGAGTTGGCGACGGTCGGCAACCACGATGACACCATTACTGTCCTTGACCGGATACTGATCTTCCAGACCCCAGCGACGTTGTCCTTTTGAGCGTTTTTCCATTGTTATGTCCTCTTTGCACCAAAGGATAGCCGAAACCGGGAGTTTCGCACAGATATACCCTGAAGATACCAATGAATAAGGGGCTGGACCGGTGTCAGGATGAAAACAGGATGTTTATAACAATACTCATATATACATAAGGTTGCTAGTTCCTGCGGAGGATATTTGCCGGTTGCTGCAGCAGGTAAGTGACCAGCAGGATCGCCGGTATACCCAGGAGGCCGGCATACAGGAAGAAACTTGCGTAGCCGCTCGTGTCCACGACTATACCGGCAAAACCACCGATGAACTTTGCCGGCAGTGTCATCAGGGAACTGAACAGGGCGTACTGCGTGGCCGTGTAACTGGTATTTGTCAGGCTGGACAGCCAGGCAATAAACGCCGAGGTTGCCAGCCCGCCACTAAGATTATCAGCGCTGACGACCACGGCGAGGTGAAATAATGAAGGCTCGCTAACCGCCAGCCAGACAAACAGCAGATTGGTAGCTGCTACCAGTACGGCGCCGGCAAGCAGCGGTCGCAGGATACCGAAGCGGACTACCAGTATGCCACCAAGGCCAGCGCCGGCGATGGTCATAAAGAAGCCGAAAATTTTGGTGACGTTGGCGATATCTGCCTTGGTGAAGCCGAGATCCAGATAGAACGGGTTTGCCATGACACCCATGGTGATGTCGCTTAGTTTGTAGCAGCCGATAAGCAGCAAAATCAGTACTGCAAGCCGGCCGGTACGTTCGAAGAATTCTACGAAGGGGCTGATAACGGCATCTGCAAACCAGGCCGTGATGCGCGCTGCAAGCCCCGGTTTGCCGGTGACGCCGATGCTGGACTCAAGACGGGATTCCAGTATTTGTGTGCGCGGATTTGCAGGGTGTAATGGCTCGGGAATGATCAGGGTTGTCAGCATGCCGACGCCCATCAATCCGGCCATGATGATGTAGGTCAACGACCAGTTGGTGAGTTCCGCAAGGTGCAGGGCGCCGGCGCCGGCAGTCAGCAGTGCCAGGCGGTAGCCGAGAACATAGGTAGCTGCCATGGCGCCCTGCATGTCACGCTCGACGACTTCAATGCGCCAGGCATCGATTGTGATGTCCTGGGTGGCAGAACCGAATGCTACCAGCAGGGCGAACAGTGCCAGCTGTGTCAGGTTGTTGCCTGGACTGGTTAATGCCATTCCAGTCAGGCCGATGGCGATAGTTATCTGGGCAGCCAGCATCCAGCCACGACGTTTGCCAAATATGGGGGTTAGCGGTGGAAGCGGCAGGCGGTCTATGACCGGTGCCCAGAAGACCTTGATTGAATACGTGATGCCGACCCAGCTGAAAAAACCGATAGTTGTGCGTGAGATCTGGGCCTCTGTCAGCCAGGCGGACAGGGTGGTAAAGACCAGCAGGAAGGGCAGTCCTGCGGAAAAACCGAGAAATACCATACCGACCACCCGTGGCCGGGTATAGACGGACAGGGCGGTGCGCCAGCGACCTGCCTGGGATTCGGCAGGGCTCATCCGGCCATGGACTTACTGTTTATCAGGATAAACGGTTTTTCCGTGTTGTTAGAAAAAGATAATGTCGTGATGGCCTGCTGATAGCTGATTATTGTGTGACGATTAGCAGTCTCCTGGCCTTTGTTAGCCGGGATTAGCTGTAAATTGTCAACGCTCACTGAGTGTAGAAGTCCTGGCTGAATTCGACCTGAACGCTTTCCTGGCTGCCCTGTGGACGTGCCTGCACCTTGAATTTCAGGGTTTCTTCGTTGGCGACACCGAATTCACCGATATAGTAGATGGCGTTGCCGTCGCGTATCTCCCGCGTATTGACTGTACGCGCCTGTCCGGCAAGATTGCGGGCGCTGACCTCAACCTGTGCGTGAACCGGCTGACCGGGGCTGCCAAGAATATTTTTCAGTACAGTGATATTGATCATGCCGCGGTTTCGGCTACGGGTGATGCGATACTGGCGTGCAACTTCCGGGGGCAGTACATCGGTCGCCAGCGCATTGTAGTGAATTACGTACTGACCAAATGTTTTGGAGTTCTCAGCGCTGGCAGTCAGCGGAAGTAACAGCAGTAGTCCTGCCAGCAGTGAAGTGAAACGGGTTACCGGTCGCATTTATCTCTCCCCAGAATGTTTTCCAAGATAGGTGGTTTGATTATAGAACATTAAAGGGCTTGGCCCAGTAATGGCATCACCAGCATTTTCAGCACCTGTAGCCCGATCAGTGCAACCAGCGGTGACAGGTCGATGCCCGAGATGGGTGGAATGAGTCGCTGTACCGGCGCCAGTACTGGCCTGGTGATGCTGTGGAGCAGTGCATTGACCGGGTTATAGGTGCCCGGATTGACCCAGCTGATGATGACCTGGATGACAATAGCGAAAATAAAAACGTTAAAGGCGAGCACTACCAGTTCACCCACGGCAGCCAGCAACAGCTGAATAAAAGGCACGCTCACGCCACGCAGCATCACGATTATTGCCAGCGACAACAGCTGTAACAGCAACATCAACAGCAGGGCAGCGGTGTCATACTGCCTGATACTGGGAATCACCTTGCGCATCGGGATCAGCAGCGGGTTGGTAACACGTACCAGAAACTGACTGACCGGATTGTAGAAATCAGCGCGTACGGCACCCAGAATAAAACGCAGCATGACGACCATGATGTACAGGCTGAAAAGGGTGGTAATCAGGAATTCAAGCGGGTTGGTAAGATAATTACTGCTCATGAATTGTTGCCGAATTCTGTTGCAAGTTCGCGTGAACGTTTTGCCGCTGCCAGTAATGCCTTGCTGACCAGGGTTTCCAGGGCGCCTTCCTGGAAAGTGCGTATTGCATGTTCGGTTGTACCACCCGGTGAGGTAACCTGATGGCGCAGGGTGGCAGCGTCCTCGTTGCTCTCCAGGGCCATTTTTGCTGCACCAAAGGCGGTCTGCAAGGCCAGCAGCCGGGCGGTCTCTTGCGGCAGGCCAAGTTCCACCCCGGCGGTCTGTAACGCTTCCATGAACAGAAAGAAATAGGCAGGGCCGCTGCCGGAAAGGGCG
>JAOUCV010000413.1 GCA_029859555.1 Gammaproteobacteria bacterium | reverse complement strand
CCATAGACGCAGAGGCTGGCTTGCGGGAGCAGTTCACGTATCTTCGGCAGCGCTTCGATGGCAATCCGCGTGGCGGTGTGCATGGCGATATAGATAGCAACAACCGCCGTCCCCGCCGTCAGGCAGCTGTCGAGTTTCTGTATCGAGAGATCACAACAGCTCACATCGAAACCGGCTTTTTTCAAAAAAGCAGCCGGTTCCGCGAGACCAAATGGCTGGCGTCCAAGTTCGTAGGGATTAACAAGGGTAATCTTCATGGTTGAAACAGCAATATGTGTTCGTTTGAGTGAGTATATTACTTCATATTAACAATAAGATAGGGAGTATATGAAAGAATATGGATTATTAAGAATTCATTACCCCTGTGAGTGACAACATCGCCACTGTCGCGTCCATGCAGCCGCAAAAGAATATAACATCTGTGGTCGGATTGCGGTTAACTTGCCTCGCTATCCACGGGGCGCATAGAATGCGCACGCATTGTTCACAACACAGGCTAAATAGCGGGAGTTCGGAATGGCGGTCAAGGGAATTGGTTGGTCTGGTTTTTTACTGCGGCTGCTGGCGGCGTTTGCGCTGGTCTTCGCCAGCTACAATCCATCAGGTTATTCCTATTATCACTGGGTGGTTGAAGAGATAGCCAGTCCAACGCCCTGGCTGGCGATGGTCGGTATCGTGCTGCTGATTGGCTGGGCTATTTTCCTGCGCGCGACAATGCGTTCACTGGGCGTATTCGGCCTGTTGCTGGCGGCCGCTTTTATGGGCGTGCTGCTGTGGATGATGATTGACTGGGGCTGGTTTGAAGCCGACAGTCTGCTGGCCGTTAAATACATCATACTGGTGGTTCTTTGCTGGATCCTTGCAATCGGTGTTTCCTGGTCGCATATCCGGCGCCGTATCACCGGCCAGGTAGACGTCGATGAAGTTGACGGGGATCTCTGATCACAGCTCCCATGATTTCAAGTGATGATACGCTTTATATCGATACTCCCGAGAGCCTGGATGATTTCTGCAAGCAGATAGGCAAGTCTGACTGGATCGCACTGGATACCGAGTTCCTACGCGAGAAGACCTATTACCCGAAACTCTGCCTGTTGCAGATAGCAACAACGGACACGGTTGCCTGCATCGACCCGATTGCGCTGGATGACCTGTCTCCGGTCCTCGACGTGATTTACGATGAAAGCATCATCAAGGTCATGCACTCGGGCAGGCAGGACATGGAGATCTTTTTTAATATCCACGGGCGCCCGCCTGCCCCGGTTTTTGATACCCAGATTGCTGCGCTGATGCTTGGCTTCTCAGACCAGATTGGTTATGCAAACCTGGTCAATGAAATGCTCGGTGTGGCGCTGGATAAATTGCATACCCGTGCAGACTGGTCGCTGCGTCCGTTATCCGCAGACCAGTTGAAATATGCAGCCGATGATGTCGTCTACCTGGCAGACATATACCTGAAGATGAACCAGCAACTGACATCAGCCGGGAGGCTGCAGTGGCTGGGTGAAGACTTCGATCGCCTGGCAAGTCCGGCACTGTACGGTAATTCGCCTGAGCTGGCGTGGCTAAAGGTAAAGGGCGGCAATCGCCTGAAAGGCAGCAGTCTTGCGGTACTGCAGGCATTGGCACAATGGCGCGAAGCAACAGCACAGCAGAAAAACCGCCCGAAAGGCTGGATATTACGTGATGATGCACTGGTTGATATCGCCCGCCATCAGCCAGCAACACTGCAGGCACTGGAAAAGATTCGTGGCCTCAGTGAAGGACTGGTGAGAAATTCCGGCAAGACCCTCGTTAAGCTTGTCAGTGAGTCAAGCGCTGAGCAGCCGCAAGCCTTTCCTGATAGCGGCAGGCGCGTCAAACTGACGCCTGATCAGGGTGCGCTGGTTGATGTAATGATGGCGCTTGTGCGGCTTAGTGGTGAAGAAAACAGGCTGAACCCGGCGGTTCTGGTGTCTCGAAAACAGCTGGAAAAACTGGTTTGCGGAGAAACAGATATTGACGTCATGAAGGGCTGGCGAAAAAAACTCGTTGGCGAACAGCTGGCCCGTTTTCTGTCCGGTGATCTAAACCTCACTGTTAACAAGGGCCGGCTGCAGACTGCCAACTGAAAGCCCCGACGGCTCCTGGTTCAGGTGCGGATGCCATGGCCTTTTCTTAACAGGTACAGGCTGTAGGTGTAAAGAGCAATAATAAAGGCAATACTGATGGCATAGGATGTCAGCAGGCTGATATCAGAAACACCCAAAAAGCCGTAACGAAAGGCATTCACCATGTACAGGATCGGGTTGGCCAGCGACAGCTGTTGCCAGAACTCGGGCAGCATGCTGATGGAATAGAATATCCCGCCAAGATAGGTCAATGGTGTCAGTACAAACGTCGGGATAATTGAAATGTCGTCGAAACTTTTTGC
>JAOUCV010000412.1 GCA_029859555.1 Gammaproteobacteria bacterium | reverse complement strand
GTGGCCGGTATATGCAGAATGCCGTTCCTGACGGGCAGGGAGCAATAGCAGCTATTCTCGGTCTTGACGATGAACAGGTTCAACAGCTGTGCGCCGAAGCAGCCGAAGGCGAAATTGTCAGCGCAGTGAATTTTAATTCTCCGGGTCAGGTTGTTATTGCCGGGCAGGTAGCGGCTGTAGAACGCGCCATGAATCTGGCTAAAGCAGCAGGTGCCAAAAGGGCACTACCCTTGCCGGTGTCAGTGCCATCGCACTGCAGTTTAATGAAGCCGGCCGCAGAGCGGTTTGCACAAGACCTCGCCGACACAGTGTTTAAGCTGCCATCCATACCTGTACTGCACAACGTTGACGTAAGTTGCAAAAGTACTGTTGAGGATATTCGAGCTGTTTTATCAGCGCAGTTGTATCAGCCGGTGCGCTGGGTCGAGATCATTCGAGCCATGAATGCCAGGGGCATAACCCGGGTGCTCGAAATGGGGCCAGGCAAAGTACTCGCGGGTTTGAACAAGCGCATCGAAAAATCGATGCAGGGTATGGCTGTGCAAACTGCTGAAGACCTGGACAAGGTCATCGCTGAGTTTGCATAACGCAAAGGATATTGACTATGTCATTAGAGAATAATGTGGCGTTGGTGACAGGTGCAAGCCGAGGCATTGGCCAGGCCATAGCCATAAAGCTTGGTAAGCAGGGTGCGAAGGTAGTTGGTACTGCAACCACTGACAAGGGTGCGGAGGCGATTCAAGGCGTGTTTGCAGAGCAGGGTGTTGAAGGCATTGGTCTGAATCTTAACGTTACTGATGACGCCTCAATTGACGCAGTCATGTCGACTATCAAGGAACAGTTCGGCACCCCGACAATTCTTGTCAATAATGCCGGTATTACGCGTGACAATCTGCTGATGCGGATGAAGACTGAAGAGTGGGATGCGGTACTGAATACCAACCTGAGCTCGGTGTTCCGCCTTAGCAAGGCATGTTTGCGCGGCATGATGAAAGCAAGACGCGGCAGAATTGTGAATATAGCGTCTGTTGTTGGCTCTACCGGCAATCCCGGGCAGGCGAATTATTGTGCTGCCAAGGCTGGAATGATCGGTTTTACCAAGTCACTTGCACGGGAAGTCGGCTCACGCGGTATTACTGTAAATGCAGTGGCACCGGGGTTCATTGATACGGATATGACACGTGAATTGCCGGAAGCCCAGCGGGAAACATTAATACAGCAGGTGCCGCTGGGCAGCCTCGGCAAAGCTGAAGATATTGCCAATGCGGTCTGTTTTTTGGCTTCTGACCAGGCTAATTACATCACCGGTGAAACGTTGCATGTTAATGGCGGCATGCATATGAGTTAAAGTAGTTAGATATAAGTATGCTATAGCTATTTGTTTATAATAGTAGTTATTATATAATGTTTATAATAGATTTAGGGTGTACCAGGCGTGAAATGGAGTGTGTTTGTTGACTGGCATGGTTAGGTGCTTTTCACTAAAATACCCGCGCAGCCTGGACTGAATATATACAACTGAGGACTTATCAGCGATGAGCAATGTTGAAGAACGCGTCAAGAAGATTGTTGTAGAACAGCTTGATGTCGGCGAAGATTCTGTGACGAATGAAGCGTCTTTTGTCGATGACCTGGGCGCGGATTCTCTGGATACCGTAGAACTGGTTATGGCGCTCGAGGAAGAATTCGAGTGCGAAATTCCCGATGAAGAAGCTGAAAAGATTACTACCGTTCAGCAGGCGATTGATTACGTTACCGCGCACCTCGGCTGATAATCGTTTAGTACCCTTTCGGGTCGCCGTCCATGGGCGACCCGAATCTGTTCTTTTCCCAGCTACCCGTTAAGGATCAGATTTGTCTCCTGCCTCCGATCGACGTGTTGTCATAACTGGTCTGGGCATAATCTGCCCGGTAGGCCTGTCTATTGATGAAGCGTGGTCAAACATACTCGCTGGTAACAGCGGTATACGCCAGATAACTGCGTTTGACGTCAAGGATTTTCCCGTGCGCTTCGGCGGTACGATAGAAAATTTTGAAGTCACGGATTATGTGTCGAAAAAAGATTCGCGCAAAATGGATACCTTTATCCATTATGGCGTAGCCGCCGGCACCCAGGCGATCCGTGATGCAGGGCTTGAAATAACCGATGAAAATGCCGAACGGATCGGTGTGTCCGTCGGTTCGGGTATCGGTGGCTTGCCAGGGATAGAAAAGAACTACGCCGCCTATCTGAAAGGCGGTCCCCGCAAGATCTCTCCCTTTTTTGTGCCAGCCAACATCATCAATATGATTTCGGGCAATCTGTCTATCATGTTTGGCTTGAAGGGGCCAAACATAGCAATGGTTACAGCGTGCACTACGGGAACGCACAGTATTGGAGAGGCGGCCCGGATAATTAACTACGGGGATGCCGATGTGATG
>JAOUCV010000411.1 GCA_029859555.1 Gammaproteobacteria bacterium | reverse complement strand
GCACCCGGGTGTGAAAATGGTGCTGGAGCAGGGCGAAGTGAACCTCGCCGGCCCGATCAAGGTACTTTCACAGGGTGGTTTCCCGGAAGCCTATGGCGACCAGTTCATGACCCCCGCGCAGACCCGCGCAGAATTCGAAAAGCGTGGCTGGAACGAGATTGCCTGTTTCCAGACCCGCAATCCGATGCATCGCTCGCATGAGTACCTCGCCAAGATTGCCATTGAGACCCTCGACGGCGTACTGATTCACTCGCTGCTCGGCAAGCTCAAGCCCGGCGATATTCCGGCAGATGTGCGTAGCAACGCCATTGGTACACTGATTGACAAGTACTTTGCCGACAACACCGTGATCCAGGCCGGTTACCCGCTGGACATGCGTTATGCCGGTCCGCGTGAAGCGCTGCTGCACGCTGTGTTCCGCCAGAACTACGGTTGCTCGCACCAGATCGTCGGTCGTGACCACGCCGGTGTCGGTGATTACTATGGCCCGTTTGACGCACACACCATTTTTGACGAAATCCCGGCCGGCTCGATCGAAACCCAGCCGCTGAAGATCGACTGGACCTTCTGGTGCAACAAGTGTGATGGCATGGCTTCGATGAAGACCTGTCCGCATGAAGGCGATGACCGTATCCTGCTGTCCGGTACCAAGCTGCGCAAGGCGCTGTCTGAAGGCGAAGATGTTTCCGACAAGTTTTCTCGTCCGGAAGTGCTCGCCATCCTGCGCGACTACTACGGCAGCATCAATGATGAGGACAAGGTCGAAATCAAGATGAGCGGACATTCCGCCAGGTAGACACGACTCTAGAGACCACTGTTTCCGCGAGGGATGGTGGAGTATTAACTGCAGTAATTATTAAAATAGATGGAGAAATAACATGCCAACATTTGTACGTACAGAAAAGTGCGATGGTTGTAAGGGTCAGGACAAGACTGCTTGCATGTACATCTGCCCGCACGACCTTATGAAGCTTGACAAAGATGGTTCTGAAACCGGTCATGCCATGAAAGCCTACAACCAGGAGCCCGAGCAGTGCTGGGAATGTTATTCCTGCGTAAAGATCTGTCCGCAGCAGGCTATTGAAGCCCGTCACTATGCAGACATCGTACCGCTGGGCGGCTCAGTACAGCCACTGCGTGGTTCAGACTCGATCATGTGGACCATCAAGTTCCGTAATGGCACCCTGAAGCGCTTCAAATTCCCGATCCGTACCACTCCGGAAGGTTCTATCGATCCTTACGGCGGCAAGCCTGAAGCTGATATGGCCAAGATCGAAGAGCCTGGCTTCTTCGTTCAGTGCAACGGTTACCGCAGCGGTGATCCGAGCGAGCTGATCAAGGTTTAAGACATTACGTCACAAGTAAATCAAGTTGAGAGGAATTTAAAATGGCAGGTGAATTTGGAAATCCCGAAGTCGTCGAAGAAGAAGTTGATATTCTTCTGATCGGCGGTGGTATGGCCTGTTGCGGCGCTGCTTTTGAAGTAATGCGCTGGGCAGAAGGTACTGATCTTAAAATCAGGCTGGTAGACAAGGCCGCCATGGACCGTTCAGGTGCCGTGGCCATGGGTCTGTCTGCTATTAACACTTACATTGGTTCCGAGCAGGATCCGGCTGATTACACCCGCATGGTCTCCAACGACCTGATGGGTATCACCCGTGACGACCTGGCATACGACGTTGGCCGCCACGTGGACGAATCTGTTCACCTGTTCGAGGAATGGGGTCTGCCGATCTGGAAGACCGACGAGAACGGCGAGCGTTTTGACGGTTCCAAGGGTATGACACCTCTGAAAGACGGCGGCAAGCCGGTTCGTTCAGGCAAGTGGCAGATCATGATTAATGGTGAATCCTACAAGTGGATTGTTGCCGAAGCGGCCAAGAAGGCGCTGGGTACAGACAATATCCAGGAGCGTATTTTCATCGTCAAGCTGGTCAATGACAAGAACGATCCCAACCGTGTTGCCGGTGCAGTAGGTTTCTCTACTCGCGAAGACAAGGTTTTCGTTTACAAGGCCAAGGCTATCCTGCTGGCAGCCGGCGGTTGTGTGAACATCTTCCGTCCGCGTTCTGTTGGTGAAGGTACAGGTCGTGCCTGGTACCCGGTCTGGAATGCCGGTTCTACCTATGCAATGGCTGCGGAAGCCGGTGCAGAAATGACACTGATGGAAAATCGCTTCGTACCGACCCGTTTTAAAGACGGTTACGGTCCGGTTGGCGCATGGTTCCTGCTGTTCAAGTCCAAGGCAACCAATGCCACGGGTGAAGTCTACATGGACCGCAACAAGGAGATGCTGGACGACTATCCTCCTTACGGCCAGGCTGCCGTTCCGGCTTCCTGCCTGCGTAACCACCTGATGCTGAAAGAAATGAAGGAAGGTCGCGGCCCTATCTGGATGGATACTGTTTCTGCGCTTGCTGCG
>JAOUCV010000085.1 GCA_029859555.1 Gammaproteobacteria bacterium | reverse complement strand
ATCAGCTGTATTGACAAGTGTCAGGTAACCGGCCAGTACGCGGGATGTGGGCGGTGCTTCACGAACCCATGGCTCGCTGACCTGCAGTCCTGAATCCGCTCCAGCCAGCGATGTTGCGGCTAGCAATATGACAATAACGAGTGCGTGTTTGATCATTAATACGCCTGCAGCATTTTTCTGAAATCGCCAGCGATAGCTTCGGCTGACAGGGGTGGCGAGAAGACCGCATGGTAACGGCCGTCAGGGTCAAACAGGAATACGCTGGCAGTATGATCCACCAGGTAGCTGCTGGCGCCTTCTTCTGGCTGTACGCGAAGGTGCATCACGCCGAGTTGTCGGGTGAGTTGTTCAATACCCTCGGGAGTACCGGTAACGCCGATAAAATCACCGTTAAAATAGCTGACAAACTGTGCCAGTTGTTCGGGTGTGTCGCGCTCCGGGTCGACACTGAGAAATACAAAGCGAATATCTTCATCGAGGTCGCCGAGTTTCTGTGCCACGCTGTTCAGTACAGATAATGTCGTCGGGCATACATCGGGACAGTTTGTGTAACCAAAAAATACAAATGACCAGCGATCCCTGAGCACGCTGTTGTCAAAAACCGCGTTGTTATGGTCGACCAGTGAGAACGGGGCAATGTCCCTGGCAGTCGGGAAGCGGGTCGCAGCAAGTTCATCCTGGACTGACTTGTGCTCTAATACTGCCCGGGCGGCCCAGATGCCGGTTGCCATGGCAAGCGCGGCCACGATCATGGCGACCAGGATACGTTTGAACCTGAATTGTTTGTTATCGGTAGACATGGGGGGGATTATTCCACAACAGTCGGCTGCGATACACTGTTTTGGTGCGTTAGAGAGGCGGGTAAAACCAATACGCCTCAACAGGATTGGGCATAGATGAGTAAATCAGAGAAAACGGCGCGAGCACTTATAGAGTGGGGTGCTGAACGGTTTGATAGAGCCGGGCTGGTCTACGGGCACGGCACTGACAATGCCCTGGACGAGGCGGCAGCACTGGTTTTACACAGTTTATCGATTGACTATGACCAGCCGGACTCGGTACTGGATATGCCGCTTGCCGAGCCTGATTTTGCGCGCGCGCGGGAGTTGCTGGAGCTGCGAGTAAAAACCCGCCGCCCGGCGGCCTACCTGATGGATGCGGCCTGGTTTGCGGGGCTGCCGTTTTTTGTTGACGGGCGGGTGCTGGTGCCGCGTTCACCAATTGCCGAGTTGATAGCGGCCCGTTTCGCACCCTGGATAGATCCGCAACATATAGGCAATATCGTCGATATTGGTACCGGTAGTGGATGTATTGCCATTGCCTGTGCAACTGCTTTTCCGCGAGCAATGGTTGATGCTACCGATGTATCCAGCGATGCGCTGGATGTTGCCCGTATCAATACGGCACGACACGGTCTGGAAGCACGCGTTAAGCTGATCGAGTCTGACCTGTTTGCAGCATTGGCAGGTAAAACCTATGACATTATCGTTTCGAACCCGCCCTATGTGCCGCGCCAGGAAGTCGAGCAGTTAGCCGAGGAGTTTCATCATGAACCGGAATCCGGGCTGCTGGCCGGCGATGATGGACTGGATATCGTGGTACGCATGCTCGGTGAGGCAGCCAACCACCTCACTGCCGACGGCATACTGGTGGTGGAAGTAGGCTATACCCACGAAACATTGCAGGCACAGTACCCGGATGTGCCCTTCATATGGCTTGATTTTGAACACGGTGGAACCGGGGTGTTTTTGCTGGAGGCGGCTATGCTGGAACAATACCAGGCAATCTTTGATCGCGTGGCCCGGCAACGCAGTGCCGGCTGAAAATTATTGATGAGGTGAAAGTAACATGAATGGACAACCAAAAACGGCGCAGGAATATGTGCGGCTTGTTGACCAGGCACTGGATGAACTCGGTGATATTCTTGAAGCAGCCAGTTATGACTTTGATGAGGTTGAGAGCAACCTGGGTTTTATCGAGGCACTGAAAAAAGAGCTGACAGACATGCGGGAGACGATGCGGGACGGCAGCTATCAGTTTGGCCGGAATGACTTGCCGCTGATGCGTATCGTGAAGAAACACACGGAAAAGGATCTGCCGTGTATTCGACTGTTTTACCTGATCAACCAGACCCATAGAGAGGGCCTGGATACATCGGACAGCTGATTACAGCTTGTTAGCCCTTCGGGCGGTAGATCAGGCCGGGCTTGATTAACAGCTCTCCCTTATTAAGCTGTTCGAGCGGGAATTCGCCGTCAACACTTTTGGCTATACGGTCGAAAACATAGGTGCCACTGGCTGATTCGATGGTCTGGAAGATCGGCTGCCCCATGTAGTTGCCCACCTGTGATCCCCGATGTGTATCTGTTTGCGCCACGATAATCTCCTTGCTGACTGGTTCCGGATTGTGCTTCAAGACTATCGGTTGCTGATATCATATCTTTAGTCAACAAGGGGGCGACGCTACCAGTGAGAGTCGCTACAATAGCCGCATGTCAGGAAACAGTTTCGGAAAGTTATTCACGGTCACCGGTTTCGGCGAGAGCCATGGCGTGGCGCTGGGTTGTATTGTCGATGGCTGCCCGCCGGGTATGCCCTTGACAGAGGCTGACCTGCAGGTTGACCTTGATCGGCGCAAACCGGGGAAATCAAGGCATACCACGCAGCGACGGGAATCCGACGAAGTGCAGATTCTGTCGGGTGTTTTCGAGGGCAATACCACCGGTTCGCCCATTGGCCTGATTATCCACAATACCGACCAGAAATCGAAAGACTATTCGAAGATCAAGGACCGCTTTCGACCCGGCCATGCAGATTACACCTACCAGCAGAAGTACGGCATCCGCGATTACCGGGGTGGCGGTCGGTCGTCTGCACGCGAAACTGCTATGCGTGTTGCAGCAGGCGCTATTGCCAAGAAATATCTGAAGCTGAAGTACGGCACCGAAGTGCGCGGTTACCTTGCGCAACTCGGCCCCCTCGGCCTGGATCTTAAAGACTGGTCGGCGGTGGACGAAAATCCGTTTTTTTCGCCAGACCCGGCACGTGTTCCGGAACTGGAAGAATACATGGACGCCTTGCGTAAATCCGGCGACTCTGTCGGTGCGCGCGTGAATGTCGTCGCAAGCGGCGTGCCGGTGGGGCTGGGAGAGCCGATCTTCGATCGACTGGATGCCGATATTGCACATGCGATGCTAAGCATTAATGCCGTCAAGGGTGTTGAGATCGGTGCAGGTTTTGATTGTGTTGTACAGATGGGTACAGAACACCGTGACGAAATCAGCCCGGACGGGTTTCTCAGTAACCATGCCGGCGGCGTGCTGGGCGGTATTTCAAGTGGCCAGGATATTCTTGCCAGTATTGCACTCAAGCCAACTTCCAGTATCCGCATTCCGGGGCAGACCATTGATGTACACGGGCAGCCGGTAGAAGTTGTTACAACCGGCCGGCATGATCCCTGTGTGGGCATCCGCGCGACGCCGATTGCCGAAGCCATGCTGGCGATTGTGCTGATGGATCACGTGTTACGGCATCGGGCACAGAATATGGATGTGCAATCGGAAACGCCGATTGTTGCTCCTGCTGCTGACGTTTGAACGACGACATTTTCTGACTGACCGCGGTTGCTGCGTGACATGATTTACTGGCGACTGTCCGGTTTTTACCTGTTCTATTTTGCCTCCCTCGGTGCCTTGCTTCCCTACTGGAGCCTGTACCTGAAGTCGCTCGACTTCAGTATTACCGAAATAGGCCAGCTGATGGCGATCCTGATGGCGACCAAGATTGTGGCGCCGAATGTATGGGGCTGGATTGCTGATCACACCGGTCAACGTATGGCGATTATCAGAGTCGCATCATTGCTGTCGATTATTACGTTTGCAGGCGTTTTGGTCAGCGATGCCTTCTGGTGGCTGGTGCTGGTGCTGGTGTTGTTCAGTTTTTTCTGGAATGCGACATTGCCACAGTTTGAGGCAACCACCATGAGTCACCTGGGTGGCGAGATGCATCGTTACAGTGGTATCCGGCTGTGGGGGTCCGTGGGCTTTATTGTTGCCGTTGCGGGTCTCGGGGTCTTGCTGGGTTACCTTGGTGTTGCCGCATTGCCGTATGTTTTACTGGCCCTGTTTGTACTGATCTGGCTGAACAGCCTGTGCGTGCCGGAATCCGCAGCAGGATATTTGCCGCTGGACCAGCAGCCGCTGCGCAAGGTGCTGCAACGCCCGGTGGTGCTATCCCTGCTGGGTGTATGTTTCCTGATGCAGGCCAGCCACGGGGCGTACTACTCCTTTTTCAGCCTCTACATGGAGGGATTCGGTTATAGCACCAGTGTTATCGGGCAGCTCTGGGCACTGGGTGTGTTTGCCGAGATTGGCGTATTTCTGCTGATGCCGGTTTTGATGCCACGTTTCGGCGCCTACAATTTGTTATTGCTGGCCGTGGTGCTGACTACGCTACGCTGGCTGCTGACGGCGTTATATGCGGATAAGCTGCTGGTGATGATTTTCAGTCAAACCCTGCACGCGGCCAGCTTTGGCCTGTATCACGCGGTGATGATATTTCTTGTCCACTCACTCTTTACCGGCAGCCACCAGGGCCGTGGCCAGGCGCTCTACAGCAGTGTCAGCTTCGGTGCCGGAGGAGCAGCAGGCACCCTTGTCAGTGGCTACCTGTGGACCGGGCTGGGGCCGCAGTCGATGTACTTTGTCGCCGCCAGCGCCAGCCTGTGCGCGGTAGCTGTGGTGCTTTTCCTTGTCCGCGATATCCCCGATGGCAGGTCGACAGAGCTGGCTTGATCTATGAGTAGGCGGATATATCCTATATAATTTCCTGTTTAAGCACTTATATTTACTGCCGGATCAGGATTGATGTCCAACAAGACGCTGTACGACAAACTCTGGGATTCTCATCTTGTTCGTGAAGACGAACATGGTACCGGGCTGATCTATATCGATCGCCATCTGATCCACGAGGTGACTTCGCCACAGGCCTTTGAAGGCCTGCGCATCGCCGGGCGCAAACCATGGCGTACCGACTCTATCCTTGCGGTACCTGATCACAACGTGCCGACCACGCGGCGCGATGAAGGCATTGCAGATCCGGTTTCCCGAATACAGGTAGAAACGCTGGATCAAAACTGCGCCGAGCTGGGTATTACCGAGTTTCTGATGAATGATCCGCGGCAGGGCATCGTCCATGTTATCGGCCCGGAGCAGGGTGCCACCTTGCCGGGTATGACGGTTGTTTGCGGTGACTCACACACCTCTACACATGGCGCTTTTGGTGCATTGGCGTTCGGGATAGGCACTTCTGATGTCGAGCATGTACTGGCGACGCAGTGCCTGATCATGAAAAAATCACGCAATTTTGAAGTTCGTGTTGAGGGACAGCTGGTACCGGGTGTCTCGGCCAAGGATGTGGTGCTGGCCATCATCGGTGAAATTGGTACAGCCGGTGGCACCGGTTGTTCTATCGAGTTCACAGGTTCCACCATGCAGGGTTTGTCGATGGAAGGGCGTATGACCGTATGTAATATGGCCATCGAGGCTGGCGCACGCGCCGGTATGGTTGCCGTTGACGAAACCACCATTAATTACCTCGCCAATCGACCCTATGCGCCAGCCGGAGAGCTGTGGAATCGCGCGGTTGCCAGCTGGGCGCAACTGCACAGCGACCCGGGTGCGGTATTTGACCGTACCGTCTTGCTGGATGCGGCCACCCTGGAGCCTCAGGTTACCTGGGGGACCTCCCCGGAAATGGTGCTGCCGGTTGGTGGCCTGATACCTGATCCGGACAGGGAGCCGGACAACATCAAGCGGGAAGGCATACACAAGGCACTGGCCTATATGGACCTGCAGCCCGGCATGGCGATAACCGATATTCGCCCTGATCATGTCTTTATCGGTTCCTGCACCAATGCACGTATCGAGGATTTGCGCGCAGCCGCCGGTGCCGTGCGGGGACGCAAGGTCGCGGACAGCATCAAGCAGGCGCTGGTCGTGCCTGGATCCGGGCTGGTGAAGCGCCAGGCAGAGTCAGAAGGGCTGGACGAGGTTTTTAAAACAGCCGGTTTCGAGTGGCGCGAGCCGGGTTGTTCGATGTGCCTGGCAATGAATGCGGACCGTCTCGAGCCCGGGGATCGCTGCGCCTCGACATCCAATCGCAATTTTGAAGGTCGCCAGGGGCAGGGCGGACGCACACACCTGGTGAGTCCCGCGATGGCTGCAGCGGCTGCCGTCACTGGCCACTTTTCTGATATTCGGAAAGAGCAGGATTAAGGTATGGAAAAGTTTGATAAACACAGTGGACTGGTTGTGCCGCTGGATCGTCATAATGTTGATACTGATGCGATCATACCCAAGCAGTTTCTGAAATCCATCAAGCGCAGCGGTTTTGGTCCAAACCTGTTTGACGAGTGGCGCTACCATGATCACGGTGAACCTGGCATGGATCATTCGCTGCGCAAGGAGAACCCTGACTTTATTTTGAATCACCCGCGTTACCGGGGGGCAAATATTCTGCTGGCGCGGCATAACTTTGGCTGTGGTTCATCCCGGGAGCACGCCGTATGGGCCTTGCTGGACCACGGTATTCGCGTGATACTGGCGCCAAGTTTTGCGGATATCTTTTTCAATAACTGTTTCAAAAACGGTGTGCTTCCCATTGTGCTTGATGAGGAAATAATTGATCGTCTGTTTACCGACGTGGATGCTGCCGAAGGTTATCAAATGACTGTCGATCTTCCGGCGCAGCAGATTCATCTGCACGATGGTGAGGTGCTGTCATTCGAGGTTGATCCGTTTCGCAAGGACTGCCATATCCGCGGCCTGGATGATATTGGTCTGACGCTGGAGCATGCGGCTGAAATTCGCGGCTTTGAGGAAAAGCACCGTGAGACGGCCCCCTGGTTATTCGATAAAACAAGTTAATAAAACTACGTATATAATTGATATGAAAAATAAAATAGCTATACTTCCGGGCGACGGAATTGGTCCTGAGATCATGACTGAAGCAGTCAAGGTACTGGATTTGCTGCAATCGGCCCACGGTTTGTCGGCGACCCTGGAGCAGGCGCATATAGGTGGTGCCGGCTATGACGCGCATGGTCATCCCCTGCCGGAGGAAACGCTGGCTGTAGTGCGCTCGGCAGATGCCATCTTGCTGGGCTCGGTTGGCGGGCCGCAATGGGAAAAACTGGACCGGCCGCTGCGACCGGAACAGGGATTGCTGAGGCTGCGTTCCGAACTGTCATTATTTTCAAACCTGCGCCCGGCAATTTTGTATCCGCAGCTGGCAGACGCCTCCACCTTGAGGTCCGAGGTTGTCAGCGGTCTCGATATCATGATTGTGCGAGAACTGACCGGCGGCATTTACTTTGGTGAGCCACGTGGTATACGGCAGCTGCAGAACGGTGAGTCACAGGGATACAACACGCTGGTGTATTCCGAGTCGGAAATCGAACGCATTGGACGTTCTGCGTTTGAAACCGCGCGCAAGCGTTCCGGTCGTCTGTGTTCAGTCGACAAGGCCAATGTGCTTGAGGTTTCCGAGCTGTGGCGTCAGGTCATCACCCGTATGGGAGAGGAATACAGTGATGTCGAGCTCAGCCACATGTACGTTGATAACGCGGCGATGCAGCTGGTGCGTGAGCCAAAACAGTTTGACGTGATCGTCACAGGTAACATGTTCGGTGACATCCTCTCGGATGCGGCTGCCATGCTGACCGGCTCAATCGGCATGCTGCCATCCGCCTCGCTGGACAGCAAGGGCAAGGGCATGTACGAGCCGATTCATGGCTCTGCTCCTGATATAGCCGGTCAGGACGTTGCCAATCCGCTGGCAACCATTCTTTCTGTTGCCATGATGCTGCGTTACAGCCTCAACCAGGCGGCACTGGCTGATCGTGTAGAAGCAGCAGTCGGCACGGTGCTGGATTCGGGTTTGCGTACGGCTGATATTGCAACTGCCGGTATGCAAACGGTGGGGACCTCGGCAATGGGTGATGCCGTGGTTGCTGCATTGCAGTAGCTTCCATATCGGATTATTGATGGTCTGTTATTAATATTTCTGGGGTAGTAAAACTGATGTCTCGTAAATTTGATGTTGCAGTCGTAGGTGCCACCGGTGCGGTGGGTGAAACCATGCTCGAAATTCTCGCCGAGCGCGATTTCCCGGTTAACAATGTTTATCCACTGGCGAGTGAACGCTC
>JAOUCV010000410.1 GCA_029859555.1 Gammaproteobacteria bacterium | reverse complement strand
GCCTGCGCCAGTGCCGGACAGTTATTCTTGTCGCTGAGGTGGGCGGCGACCAGGTGCTGCAGCCGGGAAGTATCGAGTTGCGACAGCAAACTGCCGGCCTGGGCATTACTGAGATGTCCGAGCGGCCCGCCAACACGCTTTTTCAGATTATCCGGGTAAGGTCCGTCGGCCAGCATATCGACATCGTGATTACATTCGAGCAGCAACGCATCACAACCATGCAGACTGTCAAGCACATGCGGCGTCATCTGGCCGGTGTCTGTCAATACACCGAGGCGCAGCTGCTCATGTTCGAAGGTAAACTGGCAGGGCTCACAGGCATCATGCGGCACCGTAAAGGGACGCACATGCAAGGCATCAAAACTAAAACCGGAGTGGCCGTCAAAATGATGGATACAGGGAAGCTTGTCATCACGCAGCATGCGCAGGGTGCCGCGCGTTAGCCACACCGGCAGATCATACTTGCGCGCCAGCGGCGGTACACCACGCACATGGTCGCCATGCTCATGCGTAACCAGTATCGCCGTCAGATCGGCAGGTGTGTATCCCAGCTGCGCCATGCGCCGTTCGGTTTCACGGCAGGAAAAACCGCAGTCAATCATCACCAGGGCGTTACCGGCCTCTACCAGCGTGGCATTTCCACGGCTGCCACTACCCAGCGATGCAAACCGCATAAACTCTGTGCAACCCCTGAAATATATGGATGATGATGTTTATAAGGTCTGTCACTGCCGCGCATCCTGGTTGCACGGCAGTGACACAACTAGCGCAGCTGCTCTTCCAGCAAGGCAAGAATACGTTTGGCTGTCGAGGACTTGTCCCGTTCACCCTCGGCGTTATTGACAATAACGTTGGTGGTCGGTCCGTTGGCCTGCAGCTCAATCTGGTACCGGCTACCGCCCTCCTCTTCATCTGAAGACCAGAATGCCAGCTTGGTTAACACGCCTTCCTGATTCTGATCCGCCAGCGGATCATTGTAGGTCACGAAGTAGGTGCCCTCGGAACGGTTTCTGTCCTCTACGGCAAAGCCGACCCGGTCCAGTGCCACGCCGGTACGGCGCCAGGCGCGGGAGAAATCCTCATTAACAATCAGCATGCTGCCACTGTCATTGCTAACCATCTGCGCGCGCACCGTGGGGCCGCTCTGCCTGGCCACCATGGCTTCCGCCTTCTGTTCCTCGATCCCCAGGTAAACCATCAGCCGTTTCAGCATTTCCGCTTCCAGTTCAGGATCGGTCGGTCGCGGCTGCCACACCGCGTTGCCATCCTCAATCCCGCCCTGCAGGACTTCCTCAACACCGCGGTGAGTCAAAAATATCTCGGTGGTGCCCAGCTCTGTACCCCGTTCCAGCCGCACCCGGAACTGGTCCCGTGTTGCCGAGGAGTAAACCGCATCTATGACCTTGCCGAGGAAATTGCGAATCGGCCCGCCGGGAATATCTGCACGATTTTCTGCCCAGCCGGTCTCGAGAATACCAACGCGCGGATCTTCCATCTTGATGAGAAAACCCTCTTCCAGCCAGAACTCCTTCACATTCGGCCACACCTGCGCCGGCGCACCCTGCACCACCAGCCATTGCTGGTTGCCATCGCGCTCCACGTGCATATTGCCCTGATCAGGCAGTACCGTTGAACCGCCACCTTCCGGCAGGTTTGCACCGAACTCCGAATAGGTGGTTCCGGCAGCATCGATGGAAGACGGTGCATCATTAATGGTGTTCGAGGACAGATCAGGCGGCACTTCCAGCGACTCGATGGTCTCGCTCTTTTTGTAGTCCACCTTTTTGCGACCCGGCGCCGCCTTGTCCATAAGGCTACAGGCGGATAACAACAGGGAACCGCCAAGCACTGCAAGCACAGACCGGTTAAATTTGTTTTGTCGCATACGTAAATTCCTGGCTACTTTATGAGGCCGGCTTCGCGAAGCGCCTGCCTGACAGTTTCATGGTGTTCGGCGGACAATGTTGTCATGGGCAGACGGATATCAGCTGCAATCAAACCCATCTCGTGTAATGCCCATTTCACCGGAATCGGATTGGATTCCACAAACAGACACTGGTTTAAAGCTTGCAGCGACGCATTGATGGCGCTGGCAGTCTCCCGGTCACCGGACAGTGCCGCGGCGCACATATCATGCATGGCCTGCGGTGCCACGTTGGCAGTGACTGAAATATTAGCCTTGCCGCCCAGCAATATCAGTTCCATGGCCGTGGCGTCATCGCCACTGTAGATATCCAGTTGCTCACCACAACGTTCAACCAGCCGACGGGCGCGATCCATATCACCGGTGGCTTCCTTAATGGCAATGATATTGTCGATGGGTGCCAGTCGCTCCACGGTCGCGGGCAACATATCCACCGCGGTACGTCCCGGCACATTGTACAAAATCTGCGGAATCGGCACTGCATCGGCAACGGCCTTGTGG
>JAOUCV010000409.1 GCA_029859555.1 Gammaproteobacteria bacterium | reverse complement strand
CTCGGCCCTGCCATATTCGGCCAGCGCCGCCTCAATGTCGCCACTTTCCAGTGCATGATCACCGCGATTCATATGCTCATAGGCACTGTTCAATGTCAGCAGGCGTCGCAATTGAACCAGTGGTTGCGGATCGTCTTCAACATGCAGGTCTACCAGCCGGTCCTGCCAGGAACGGCCAGTGGCCTTGCCACTGACCACCAGTATGGCAGCCGATTGTTTACCACGCAGATCACCACCCGCAGCCTGTGCGGCTTCCAGCGCAGCCAGCATGCGTTCTGCCAGCGAACCACTCGCCTGCCGAAAAGCCTGCGCCATCGCCTGCGGCACGCCCGGCTCGACCATCAGGTTGGCTTGCACCGAAAAGTTTTCTCCCGACAAATGACCGGCATACTCGATACAGCTTTCTCCGGTATGCGTGGCGGTCTGACCACTGGCATCAATCATCGCAACCTGGCGCACAGCAGGGTTGCTATCCGCCGCCAGCAAGGCATCGAGTGTACGTATCGCACTCAAACCGGAGGCCATCAGCTCAAGTCCGGACACCCCGTAGCGCACCTCGATGAATGACTGCGTTGCAATGGCACCGACCCCGGCCTGCGCCCAGGGAACCAGCGAACCGACTGAAAACCAGTGTGATTGTACTGCCACACCCAGCTGGCCGGTTTCCGGATCGCGGGCAACTATTGAATAGGTATTTACCGGTCTGCCGGTAACCGGCATCATGGCCTCGGCCGCTTGCGTCACCGGCGTGATCAGCAAACATGCCAGCATTAAAATTCTGAGCATCACTTGTTCTCCCGCAGCAATCTGTGCAAACTGAAAACTGACCCCAACGACAGGTTCATGGTATGCGAATCACCAGGCAATATCTAATCGTGCTGACGACACTCTGCAGCCTGCTGATCGCCGCTCATGCGCATGCAATTGAACAGCCCTACCCCGGCCCGTTTGTTGAAAATGACGACCTGCTGATGATTCTCATGCCGCACACCCCGGAACAGATCACCGCGTTTTATGAAGCCCGCGGCTTTCCGAAGGCGGCACTGGATCGGCTGCGCAAGGTATGCTTCGTAACGGTACACATTGAAAACAAGAGTCAGCGAATCATCTGGCTGGAGACAGCGAACTGGGACCTCGCTGTCGATGGCGAACGCATCCAGCGAATCAACAGGCAGCAATGGACCAGCTGGTGGGACGAGATCAACTTGCCGAGCGCCAATCGTTCAACCTTTGGCTGGACCCAGTTACCCGCGGTGCGCGACCTGCAGCCGGATGAACCGGTCGGTGGCAATATTATTCTTGGCGGCGAGGTAGAACAGTTTGATCTGCAGGCGCGTTTTCTCACCGGGCAGGACAAGCGTGACGGCATGCTGGACATCCAGTTCCGCGACATCAAGTGTCCCAAAGAGGAATCCAACCCGTGAAAACCGCGTTCTCGACTTACCTGCCCGCCGGCCTGTTGCTGCTGTTAAGCCTGTCAGCCGGCTCGGAATCATTACCACCCGGCGTGATGCGCATCGATAACTTGCCCGCGCCGGCACTGCAACTGGACAACCTCGATGGTGAAGCCTATGACCTCGCGAATACTCACGGGCACTGGCGCTTCGTGCATTTCTGGGCCAGCTGGTGCGGCCCCTGCCGCAGGGAGATGCCCGGCATTGAGCGCATGATCAGCGCACTCGGTGACAGCGAACTGGAAATCGTACTGATAAACACCGCTGAAACCGAGGATGAAGTGTTCATGTTCCTCGGCATCGTGGCACCGGAGCTGGTGCCCTTAATGGATAGCGACGGGAAGGTCACCGAGGTGTGGCAACCCCGCGGCCTGCCGGCAACTTACCTGGTAGACCCCGAGGGTAACATTCAGTACCAGGCACTGGGCGGACGTGAATGGGAAAAGCCGGTGTATCTGACGTTTCTGAGAAACCTGGACCAGGCAAAGCAATAAATCAGGCCGTTATAGATCACAGCTATAAGGACAACTGAACCACTATATTGCTTAGCCCCTCTTCCGGAGGGAGAGGGGCTGTAATAATACTGATGATTGCCTAGTTTAAGTTGCGCCGCCTCTCCCTCCGTGAGAGGGGGCAAAAAAGAACACGGTACAATTACCGAAAGCCATCCACAACAAATCCAGTCACGAATCCGTCACACCGCCCTGCAACCACGCCATCAGGTAGTAAATATACTGCCCCTCCGAAGACTTCGACGGACCAACGACACGCGCCGCATGATGATTGTTGGCCGGGTCGGCCGCAGCCAGGGCTTGCGCCTCGGTTTCAAAAATTTCGACACACCCGGCCGGATA
This sequence comes from Gammaproteobacteria bacterium, assembly GCA_029859555.1. Taxonomy (GTDB): domain Bacteria; phylum Pseudomonadota; class Gammaproteobacteria; order UBA9214; family UBA9214; genus UBA9214. The sequence continues at coordinate 118 of JAOUCV010000409.1, read as the reverse complement.
GCGTTTGCGGCTCGGGCGCGGCGTAAAAATCACCGCAAAACGTACCTGCGACACATCGGTTTGCGGATCCGGGGGAACCATGCCACGTAAACTCATGACATCAACGCCCGACCAGCAG
>JAOUCV010000408.1 GCA_029859555.1 Gammaproteobacteria bacterium | reverse complement strand
AGACGGATGTGAAATCATTTGCTGTGCTCGAACCGACTGCGGACGGGTTTCGCAACTACTTCGGCAAGGGTAATACCAGGTCACCGGCGGAAATGCTCGTTGATCGGGCAGACCTGTTGACCCTGACCGTCCCGGAAATGACGGCTCTGGTTGGCGGCATGCGCGCCCTGAATGCCAATACCGGGCAAACTGCACTGGGTGTCTTCACCGATCAGCCTGGTACCTTGAGCAATGATTTCTTCGTGAACCTGCTCGACATGTCGACGAAGTGGTCGAAGTCTGCGAAGTCTGAGGGTGTTTACGAGGGTCGTGATCGCAGCACCGGCAAGGTCAGGTGGACGGCTACCCCGGTCGATCTGATCTTCGGGTCCAACTCCGAACTGCGTGCTGTCGCAGAAGTCTATGCCGCGGATGATGCACAAGCGATGTTTGTGACCGACTTTGTTGCTGCATGGACCAAGGTGATGACTCTCGACCGCTTTGACCTGCGTTGATGCCAGCGTAAAAGGAAATTCAAGGGTAACAGTACTTGAATTCCTGATCAGCTCCCGGTCGCCGGCTGCAGGCTGTAGCCGCGCAGGCGCCGGGAGAAGTCCTGTAGGGCGGTAATGCCAGTCGCTTCGGCCTGCTGGCACCACTCCTGCAGCGCCTTGCACAGCACCTCCTGGCTGGCAGCCTTGCGGGTCCAGACCGACTGCAGCTGCTGGCGATATAGATAAATGGTTTTCAAATCATGGAAACGGGCAAGGATCTGCTCCAGTCGCGCATGGGCGCGTTCATTGACCTGCGAGGTATCACGCACTAACAGGCCACGGGCACGCCGTAGCACCTGCTTGCAGGAACCGTCACACTGTTTGCGTTGCTGGCGCAGCACGGGCCGAATGACATCGCGTGCATAACTGGCCATGACGTACATGCGATTTCTCACCACGGCATGCACGGTCCCCAGGTCAATACTCTGCTTATTCTCCAGGATCAGCGCCCGCGCAGGCGCAACCCGCTTGACCTTTGCCAGCCCCAGCAGGGACAGCAAGCGGATATAGGCCCAGCCGAGGTCAAACTCCCACCACTTGCTGGAAAAACGTGCCGATGTCGGGAAGGCATGGTGGTTGGAATGCAGTTCCTCACCACCGATAAAGATGCCCAGCGGCGAGATATTGCGGGAGGCATCCGCGGTCTCGTAATTGCGGTAGCCCCAGTAGTGACCCACGCCGTTGATCACGCCGGCCGCCCAGAACGGAATCCATACCATCTGTACCGCCCACAACACCAGGCCGGCGATACCGAACAGCATGATATCAAGCAGCAGCAACAGCACGATGCCGAGATGCGACAATCGCGTATAGACATGACGCTCCAGCCAGTCATCCGGCGTCATGTGGCCATAGTGCTCAAGGGTGCCGCGGACCACCGCCTCTTGCCGGTAGAGCTCGTACCCCTGCCATAGCACCTTGCTGATCCCCTCCACCTGGGGGCTGTGCGGATCTTCCACTGTTTCACATTTTGCGTGGTGCTTGCGGTGTATGGCCACCCACTCACGGGTCACGATGCCGGTCGCCAGCCACAGCCAGAAGCGGAAAAAGTGGGCGATGACGGGGTGCAGATCCAGCCCCCGGTGCGCCTGGTTACGGTGCAGGTAGATAGTGACGCTGGCAATCGTCACCTGTGTCACCACCAGGCCGGTCAGCAACAGCTCACCGATGGAGAATTGCATGATGCCGCCTGCGCCGAGGAAATTCAGGATTGTTTCAATCATTCAGGTGTCCCGTGTGAAATAGTTATTATGCAGTGCACATACTACCATGGATGCCATGCAGGCCCTTCCAGCCTTTACGGGTAACACCGGACCGAAACTGTGCCAGCGGCAGGCTACAGCTGCCCCCGGGTTGTTGGGGAGAACCTCGCATGGACAGCCGCCAGGGCAGCCACAGGCGATGCTGGCAGAGATACTGGCGCGCTACCGGCTCCTGCGGGTATTACTCCGGCTCTACCATGGGGCTATCTTTTGATTGTGCAAGTCGTTGAGTCTCGCCGTGCATTGCGTCGACGTAGCCGTCAAGACAGGCATCCTTATCGATATCACCCCAGGCAAGACCGCAGTGATCAAGTGCCTCCCTGAAATCCTTTAGATATTCGAGCCGGTCCCAATCGACGTCGCTTGCATCGACGGGTTTGTGAAACCGGTCGATGAACACTGCGGCAGAGGACAGCGCCAGGCGTCTCAAAACCTCGGCGAAATCCTTGCTGGAAACAAAGACACGGACCACGCGCTCGTCGGTACGCTCGCCGGACTCCCATTCACCCAGATGTACACGCAGTTTGCAGAGGGCCGCAATCTCCTCGACCAGGACTGACCCGGGCAGCGTCGAGCCCTTGCCGTTGTCCGAGACCCGAACCGGTATACTGTGCCTTAACTCCACGTCGAAACCATTG
>JAOUCV010000407.1 GCA_029859555.1 Gammaproteobacteria bacterium | reverse complement strand
GGCCACCAGTTTTTCCCTGCCGAAAGAGGAAGTGGATGATTTAATTGAAGCCGGGCGTGCCCTGTTAAGACGGTCTCCCGACTACCAGCGTCTTATCGCCCTCATTAAGGAAGCAGAACAGAAACACTTACGGGAACAATCACAGAATAACTAGACATCGTCCGGGAGACCTTCCTGCCGGGCAAAATAGAGAGAATTCTCCAGCAGTTCTCTGCAGAACTGTTCTTTTAATTCCTCAAAGAATGACTGATGCAGTTCCCCGCTTAATTCATCCATAAAGGTTTTCTTCAGCTCTGTTGGCAGCACAAGCACATTTTCCGCGAAGGGTTTCATTACCGTTGCCTGATTACCTCGACCATAAAACACCTCGTCAAGCGCAGAACGCATTGCCATATCCGGCATCTCGATTTTATTCAGGCTTTCATTCCAGTGATTAATGACATCGCCCCATCGCTTCTTGTCGAGCTGCTCCGTACCAATGTTGAATGCAGGAGTATCAGGCTCTTCGCGCCTGATAAAGTTATATGAATGCATATCATAGAACAGACAACTGCCGTGTATCGCCTGCAGTTTTTTGGCCAGCACGACTGCCACACGGTAAAAGCGGCGATGCTTCTCAAGGCTTTCGGTCTTCTGCTCGCCGGTCAGCGGCCGTTTCCAGACGTCCTTACCCCACGCCGTTTCGTACACGCAGGTTTCCTCACCCCGGTTAAGATCATATTCATAACGGGAATCGAGCCCGGTCAGGGTGATCGGCATATCTTCTATCAATGCACCAGTATACGGATCTTCCTCGTAAAGACGTTCTGAATCATTCAGCAGGCAGTTATCCCGAAGGTGCTCACGTAAATTATGCCCATCATGAATAGCAGTACAAACATAAAACGTGTATTTCTCGATCTTGACCCGGAAACTCTCTTCAACTTCCGCATGGAAGTGTTCGCCCGCTGCAATCTTTTCAACACATTCCTTTTCAGTGAGTTTCAGCATTTATTCCTTCCTGACCTGACAGACAGTTTTGGTAATGGATCTTCTTGTGTGCACTTGTCGCTTTACCGGCAACAGTAGAGCAGCTAAAAACCAGGACACACCCTGCAAGACATTTCACAATGAAAGCCCCTGGCGAAATACTCATTTGATATTATTGTTAATATTCGTGAAATGATAGCTCTTTTTAACGGTCAATAATTGAACTGCAGCAACGGCATGCTGGCGCCATTAAATCCACATGATTAATCAAGCACCATAAATAGAAATAAAACGTGGCCCGAAGGCCGCTGGTAATGATTGCTGAAGATAGAATTGCGCTGTTTGTTTTCTTCCGGATATTCCGATCAATCCCGGCAGCCCCTAGTAAACCTTCACGACTGAATCAAGCAACCCGTTTTTGATGGTATTCACATACACTGGCCGCGTTGCCCGGCCGCTTGCGTCGATACTGATCTTTGCCATGATACCTTCGAAATTTTCTATTGAGCGTATTGCCATATTGATGCACTGACGGTCCGTTTCAGACTGACATTGATTCATGGCATGCACCGCGATTGCATACCCCTCCACACCCAGGTTTGTAAATGTGCTCTCCTCGCTGTCAAACAGGTCTTTGAAGGATGCCTCAGCAGCCCGGCCGAGGTGCCGGTGTCTTATGAAATCACCTCGGTCACTGAACAGGTCAGTTGCATATATCCCTTCAATATTGCCGACCTCTCCGGGGAACTTGCCGAGTACGCTGGCCAGCAGCCCGTCACTGGTCATAATCTCCGGCGACCAGTCAATTTCCTCCAGGATAGACCGCACTTGTAGTACGGTTTGCGCCGAGACCGGTAAATACAGAAGCTCGGTTTCCACTGCCTGCAGGTGGCGCAGCAACACTTCATCCACTTCAGTCACGGCATGCGACCCGGTCAGTACACCACCGATACTGGAAAATTTCGTCTCGAATGCCACTTGTAAATATTTTGAGTGGGACTCACCGGGATCCACTACGACCGCCGCGCGCTTTATCAACAATTCATCGCGCACAAATATGGCTGCAACCGTGCCCTGAGTATCGTCGTCAAAACACAACTGACTGATGTAGACTGATTCGGAAACAATATCGGGATGAGTCGCAAGCAGCGCAATCGCCGGCGTCTGTAAAGATTCCGCAAGTTGCGACACTTGCAGCAGACGTTCACTGTCAAGTCCCAGCAGCAAAACCGTCACACCGTCTTCCTGAACAAGCTTCTGCATGGCCTGTCGTGTTGCAGCCGCATCATCGCCGCTGTCCCCGGCAATCACTTCAATCCTGTCGCCGTTATTTAGCAGTGGCAGGATAGCCTGTGCTGCCAGCACGCCTTTCAGTGTATCCGGGCCCTGACCTGGTCCGATAAAACCGACCTTCACCAGGCCGCCGCCAGGCGCAACCGGAGAAGGACTGTCACATCCTGATACCAGGAAAAAAA
>JAOUCV010000084.1 GCA_029859555.1 Gammaproteobacteria bacterium | reverse complement strand
ACGCTGCTCGACAATACGTAACTGGCCGGCAATGCAGCGCAAAGCGTATAGCAATGGCAATGCCAGCTGGTTAACACCGGGATAGCTGGTGCCTGTTTTAACACCTTTGGTTTCCACTGCGGTCATGAAGAGGCCCCGGCGTTCTGTAATCCGGGCTCACCGGGAAAGTTGCAGGCCGGCTCAAAAACCTGCTGCATAAAACTGCTGCGGCGTTGCAAAATATCGTTTACAGCGTACAGGCTGTCGCCGCTGGCATGCACGCTACACACAGGTTCACCACGATGGACAAGGGTGCCGGCAGCCGGCTTGTCACTGCACCAGGCCGGCCAACCAAATAAATCTGCTACATAAAGATCATGCCCGGCGTATACCAGCCGCTGTGCATACATGCGCTCGGAGCGGCAAGCTGATGGCAGCACCGCACCACAACACGCAGCCAGGTGCTGCCTGAACAGGCTGCCGTGTTTTTGATTATCGTAAAGCTCGGCAGTCGCTACCGGGCGGGCATTAACCTCGAGGACACTGAATTCATCACCACTGACCACCAGGTCGACACTGTTCAGGCCACGCAGCTTCCATTCCCGTGTCAGCGTGCGGACCAGCCCCCTGAAATCGCCAAACAGCGCGTCACTGACACGCTGCTGTGATATCGCACCCGCATAGGCATAGGGTGTCGCACCGGCCCCGGTCTGCCATTGTTCGCTGACACCGACAATTTGTGCCGCGCGGCCATTCGCCAGGAACAGCAACGACAGTACCCGGCCTGACAGCTTTCGCTGGAAGTAATAGCCACCCTGCCCGGAGACACGCCGGGCCGGTTGCACGTGTGCGCCGCCACTGGCCCCGGCGTGCTTGGCCAGCCAACCGTCCGGGACGACCGGAGCCTGAAAGCGTAGCGCAGGGAATGGCACGCCGAGACGCTCCAGGGTTGCAAAGAAATGTTCCGGTGTGTTGATAGCGGCAAGCACTTCAGGCTCATTACCAAACAGCATGCGCCCCTTGCTCAGATCCGCGAGCGCCCCGGGATCAGATTCGAAACCGGCGCCATAAACCAGGCCCGCGCATTTTTTAGCTGGACAAAGTCTGTCCGCCATTTCCAGCAGTCGCTGGAAATTGATACCGCTGGATACATTACCGACAAGGCCGGCAGCATCTGCCCACCGCAGGGTATCCGAATCACAAAACACATCGAGCACGGTGACTGGAATCATTGCAGCATGTGCCGCACGTACCAATGACCGTCCGCACAGCGCCGCAATCAATACTGTATCAGTGCTGTGCGACATGGTTTCTGGCTCTTTCAAAGGCATCCTGAAAATCCAGGTAACACGGATTTTCAGCCGTCATCATGTCCTGCAGCAATGCATGCTGAACCTGATATTTTATATCACCGATGGCCAGCGCCCCGATGCCAACCGCGCCATTTGTATTCGCAATCACCTTGCCATCGTCCATCAGGTCGACGCCTTCGATACCCAATGGCGGTACCGCGTTCAGGTCCCCTGCTACCTTGAGTTTGGTCGCGGCTTTGAGATTATCTGACGACAGCACCTGCACACCAGCCGCAGCCGTGCCAAACACTACATCGGCATCCTCCAGCAGCTGTTCCTTCAACGCATCACTGCTGCCGTCCACGGGATCAAGATCGATGTCGTAGCGCTGCTTGCAGGCGGCCGTCATCTGGCGCGGACGCGCATCGCTGCTGTGCCCGACAATGCTGACTTTGGCGCCTGCGCGCACCGCTATAACGGAAGCCGCGATGCCCACAGGCCCGGTACCGCCGAACACCAGTACCCGCTGATTGTTAAGGCCAGTCGAATACACGGTCTGTAACTGCCGCTCGACAGCGGCCACCAGTCCGGCTGCCGTTGTAAAGGCACCGCTGGGATCGGCAAATACGGAAACCTCAAATGGCGGCACCATGGCACCCTGTGCCAACTGCAGCATATCCATGGCTTGATCGATATCACGGCCGCCAATGAACAGACCGGTGCGGCGCACACCCTTGGGACCCCGGGAAAAAATGGCATCCTGTACCAGGCCAGGCACTTCTGCTGTTTCAACCTGTGTGTACGGGATCACCGTTGTCCAGCCGGCATCGACCGCCATGTTGACATCGAACGGGCTGAGGTTTTTTGCCGGGGTGATCATGTGCAATATAAAGGGTTTGCTCATTTCATTAATCCTGCCTCACTGCTCTACATGGCCGCGCGCAGCGTGGTGTGCGCTGTAGAATTGCGGAACGTCTCAATACGGCTGCCATGATTACGGGCGCGGCAGACCATGAAACGCAGGTTGGCATTGCCGCCGAAACTGTCTGTAACGCTCTGCAACACGCTTTCGGCACGCACCTGGCTGTCAATAATGGCGAAACCGGTGGGACCCCAGGAACTCTGACCAATACCCTGGATACCTTGCTTTTGTAACCAGTCCAGCACCTGGGCCACTGCAGGACTGGCGAAACGTCCGGACTGCGCCGGTGAAAAATGATCGCCGACCACCTGCTGTAAATGACCGATGGCATGACCGAAGCGTTCGCAATCCTGCTCCGCCAGGGCAGGTAATGCCTGCATCATCACCAGGCGGCACAATGCCGCGGCCTGTTCCTCGGGAAATTCCGGCAGGCTACCGAAGGCGTTTTTTTCTGCAGTGCCGTGTATACCGGGTCCGCGCTGATCGAATATCAGCAGCAGGCGCCAGCTGCCGGGAAACATACTTTGCATAATCACCGGTGGTGATGCATCCGCCTCGCCACGCCCGCCATCAAGAATAAACCCCCCGGTATCGAAGGCGCCGATACCGATACCAGAGCGCATGCCCCGGCTCATCAGTTGCGCCGCATGGCGCGTAGGTAATTCGAGGTCGTAGAGACGCGACAGGCCGGTGGCAACAGCCAGTGCCATCTGTGTACCGGATCCAAGGCCAACATGATCGGGAATGGCGCTACGGATTTTGATACTCAGGCCTGGCGGCAAACCGAGTTTTTCGATCAGTGCCGAGGCGCAAAGCTGTACCCGCGCCCGTGCCTTAGCCGGACCTTCGACCTGCAAGGTTGAACAGCAGCTTAATTCGATTTCGGTGGAAATTCCTTCCAGGGTCAGACCGAGGCTGCCGAAGCGACGCCCCAGATTGCCGTTAAGATCCATGAACCCCAGATGCAGACGTGCCGGCGCTTCCACCCGCACGGATTTATTTTCTTTATCGATAGCGTGCACTGAACTCATGCACTGACTAGAGCAACGCCTATGCCAGTTTAATATATATGTTATTTATCAGCTGCTTGTATACCACCCTGCGGCTTAATGCGACATTACTGCAACAATGTGTCACACATTTTCAAGCCAGCCGTGACAGTTGGTACACAACAACTGCACCCGCAAACACAGAATGAATATTTCACGCTTGCAAATAGCCGCCTGCCAAGGAACTTTGTCCGGGCTTGCAGGGAATTCCCTGCACCTCAAGCAATTGGCATGATCCATGCGTTACATAAAGGCGATACGCCAGCGTCAGCAGCCACCAATAAACATTATTAACGCGGCAGACAACCGCGAAGCAGCATATGGACACAAATACAGCAGACAAATTACATCACAACATAGCCTGCAGTTTTTGCGGTCTATGTTGCGATGACCTGACTGTACAGGTTGAAAACAGCCAGTTACGTATCACAGATAACGGCTGCGACCTCTGCCAGGCGGGCTTTTCTGAACCTCTACCGCCAACTGCAGCCGTGAACCGCCAGCCACAGATCAACGGCCATAGCTGTTCACTCGATGATGCACTGGCCCGCAGTGCCGGCCTGTTACGCGATTCGCGGCAGCCGTTATTCGGTGGACTCGGGACTGATGTTGCAGGGGCACGTGCCACACTGCAGCTGGCCGATCGCATCGGCGCCATTGTCGATCATATGAACAGTGCCGCCATGATGCGCAATATCCTTGCAGTGCAGGATAGTGGCTGGATGACCACCACGCTCACCGAGGTGCGTAATCATGTTGACCTGATGGTGGTATTTGGCAATGGTATAGCGGAAAGAACACCACGGTTCTACGAACGTTTCTTCAATAACGCAGAATCCATGTTCGGCCATGACACCCGGCAACGTGAACTGGTGCTCATCGGGGCAAGCAATGACAACGAGCTGGTGCAGAACAGCAGCCGCATAACCCGCTTCCCCTGCGCCCCGGAGCAACTCGGCACTATCGCCATGGCGCTACGCTCGCTGGTAAACGGAAAATCGCTACAGACGGAAAATATTGCCGGTATCCCGCAGTCTCAGCTACTCGAGCTGGTGCAACGCCTGCGTGACGCCCGCTACAGCGTGGTAACCTGGAACAGTTCAGAACTCGACTTTCCCCATGCCGAGCTAACCGTGCAGGCCTGCTGTGAGCTGGTTAAGGACATCAATATCGAAAGCCGTTGCTCGGCCCTGCCGCTGGGCGGCAGCAACGGTGACCACACCTTTGCACAGGTGGCTACCTGGCAGACAGGTTATGCAAGCCGCTTCAGCCTGGCTAGCAGAAAACCGCACTTTGATCCCTTGTTATTTGACGGGGAACGCCTGTTATCCGAACAGGAAGCGGACCTGCTGTTGTGGATCTCGGCCTTTGACACCCGGCGTAAACCACCGCTATCCGCCGTACCCGCGATAGTACTCGGGCGTGCCGGCATGCAATGCGAAACATCGCCCGAGGTGTTCATACCGGTAGCAACGCCGGGCATTGATCACAGCGGCCATATCTTCCGCTGCGACAGCATCGCGGTGTTACCCCTGCAGTCATTACGCGCTAGCGGGCTATTATCCGTCGCCGCCATATTGCAGGCCATTACCGAGCATCTCTAGGCCAGGAAACGTCATGCTAATAAAACTGACGGCAGGCACTGTCTACGACCCCGCAAACGGCGTGGATGGCGAAGTCCGTGATATCTATATCCGCGACAATCATATTGTCGGAACACCGTCTGCGGATGAAAAAATTGACACCGAGTATGACTTGCGCGGCAAGGTCGTCATGGCGGGCGCCATCGACCTGCATACCCATATCGGCGGTGGCAAGGTCAATATTGCACGTACCCTGCTACCCGAATTCTGCCGCAGTGAACCCGGCGAAAATGACACCCGGCCGCGTTCCGGTTGCAGTCGTGCCACACCGTCCACCCTGCTGGCAGGATATCGCTATGCGGAAATGGGGTATACCTCGGCCTTCGAGCCTGCTGTATTGCCGGTTAATGCGCGCCAGGCGCATATGGAAATGGCGGACACGCCGATCCTCGATACCGGCGGCTACGCAATGCTTGGCAATGACGATTTTCTGTTACGCATGTTATCAACGGGGGCCGAGCAGCAACTGATCAACGACTATGTCGCATGGATCCTGCATGCAACCCAGTGCGTTGGCATCAAGGTGGTCAACCCCGGTGGTATCAGTGCTTTCAAGTTCAACCAGCGCAAACTGGATCTGGACGAAACAACACCGTATTACAATGTCACGCCGCGCTCTATTGTCAGCCGCCTGTCGCAGGCGCTCTATGAACTGGGTATTCCACATCCCTTGCATGTGCATGCCAGCAATCTGGGGGTGCCGGGTAATTTCAGGACCACGCTGGATACCATGGAGGCCGCTGCCGGCCTTCCCCTGCACCTGACGCATATCCAGTTCCACAGCTACGGTACCGAAGGTGATCACCGGTTTTCCTCGGCAGCAGCCGAGATTGCAGAGGCTATTAACGCCAACCACAATATCAGTGCCGATGTTGGCCAGATCATGTTCGGGCAAACAGTCACCCTGTCCGCGGACACCATGCATCAGCACGCCAATCATCAACATGCGCATCCCAATAAATGGGTCTGCACTGATATCGAGTGTGAAGGTGGCTGCGGCGTGGTGCCATTTCGTTACCGTGACAAGAACTTCGTCAATGCCATGCAGTGGGCCATTGGACTGGAAATCTTCCTCATGGTCGATGATCCGTGGCGCGTGTTCCTGACCACCGATCACCCCAACGGCGCACCGTTTACCAGTTACCCGCACCTCATGCGGCTGCTGATGGACCGCAGTTTCCGCGAGGAAATGTTACTGCAGATCCATCCAGAGGTTGCTGCGCACTCGCGCCTGGCAGGGCTTACTCGCGAGTACACGCTTTATGAAATGGCCATCATGACACGTGCCGGCCCGGCACGGATTCTTGGCTTGAAGGATCGCGGCCACCTGGCAACAGGAGCTGTTGCAGATATTGCTGTGTACAACGTCGATAAAAATCGCCAACGCATGTTCGAGTGCCCGGCCTATGTATTCAAGAGTGGTGAACTGGTAGTGCGTGACGGAGACATCTGGAACGTGGTACGTGGCAATACCCACGTGGTACGCCCCGAGTTTGATTCAGGCATCGAGAAATCACTCAGTGATTACTTTGATCGTTATCACAGTATCCGTATACAAAACTTCAGGATCAGTGATGATGAGATGGCAAACCACATCGGTAGCCCGGTCATGGTTACAGACTGTATTGCGCGTAGTAACCGATGAATATTAATGGTGTGGCCATTGACGAAACCTATGCTGAAGCCTTCGGCATGAAAGCTACACGCATTATAATTACCGCACTGAATCACCGCTGGGCACGGCATGCCGCCGAAGCCATGACCGGTTTTGCTACCTCGGTAATCGGTTGCGGTATCGAGGCCGGGATTGAAAAAGAACTGGCTGCCGATGATACCCCTGACGGCCGGCCGGGTGTCACCGTACTGCTGTTCGGCATGTCCACCAAAGACCTCGGAAAACAGCTGGAAAAGCGTGTCGGCCAGTGCATCCTGACCTCGCCGACCAGCGCTGTTTTTGCCGGCATGTCCGGCGAAAAGACCATTAATCTTGGCAAAAACATACGCTTTTTCGGTGACGGCTACCAGATTTCCAAGCTCATCGATGGACGCCGGTACTGGCGTGTACCGGTTATGGATGGAGAATTTGTCGCCGAGGAAAGTACCGGCTATTGCAGTGCCGTGGGCGGCGGTAACTTCCTGGTGCTGGCGCACTCGCAGGCACAGGCATTAACTGCCTGCGAAGCGGCAATTGAGGCCATGCAGGACTTGCCAAATGTCATCATGCCGTTTCCCGGAGGCGTGGTGCGTTCAGGCTCCAAGGTCGGCTCCAGGTACAAGGCACTGCCTGCTTCTACCAACCAGGCATTCTGCCCGACACTGAGAGGCCTGACGCAAACCTCGCTGTCGGCTGATATCGAATCCGTCATGGAAATCGTCATCAATGGCCTGACAGAATCCGATATTCGCAGCGCCATGCGCACCGGTATTGATGCCGTCTGCGAGCTCGGCACCGATAGCGGTATCATGCGGGTGTCTGCCGGTAATTACGGTGGCAACCTGGGCAAGTTCCATTTTCACTTGCGGGAGATCATGGCATGATCGCCCTGACACTGACCCTGCGCGAACAACCCGGCTATGGAATCGATGTTTCGTTGCTGACACCGGACCGCTTGTCGGGACTCAGCACTGAAGATATCGGCGCCCTGCCGCTGTACAACGGCAACCGCCGCCAGCCACTGTCCAGCCTGTTTGACATTAGAGGCAATGACGCACAGCAACTGGTCATCCTTAACAGCAGCCGCCACCTGCACGGTATCGGTAGCGGTATGACGTCCGGTCATATCCGTATTGAAGGCGACATCGGCAATCACCTTGGCCAGGGCATGTACAACGGTTGCATCGAGGTAAGCGGTAACAGCGGTCACTGGACCGCCAGCGGCATGCATGACGGCAACATCACGGTAGCCGGTAACTGCGGCAATTTCGCCGGTGGTGCCTTGCCCGGCGATCGCCAGGGCATGCGCGGCGGCACTCTGCTGGTACGCGGCGACTGTGGCGACCGTACCGGCGACCACCTGCGTCGCGGTCACATTCTTGTGGCAGGCAATAGCGGCGCCTACTGTGGTGCACGCATGGTGGCCGGCACCATTGCCGTACTCGGAAAGGTTGGCCCAAAACCCGGTTATGCCATGAAACGGGGCACACTGTTGCTGTATGAAACCCCGGTGGAACTGCCGGCTACGTTCAACGACTGCGGCGTGCACGACCTTGGTTTCCTGCCCCTGTTGACGCGATCCCTTGCAGCAGTGGATAGCTGTTTTGCCGAACATGACAATGGCGAATGCCGCGTACACCGTTATGCCGGTGACCTTGCTGTCGATGGCAAAGGCGAAATACTTGTATGGATATGAACGACATAATCATCTTCTGGAAGTTACTGAAAACGAGGACCAATCAATGACTAA
>JAOUCV010000083.1 GCA_029859555.1 Gammaproteobacteria bacterium | reverse complement strand
CTTGGTGGACTGCTTGAGATCCTTCATCAACGACTGGTAGCCCGGGTTGTAGGAGATCACGATCTGGAAGTCCGGATGCGCCTCGATCATCTCGCCCTTCTTCTCCAGTGGCAGCACGCGGCGAGCATCGGTCAGCGGATGGATCACCACGGTGGTGTCCTGGCGCGCCTCGACCACCTCGTCCAGGTAGCAGATGGCGCCGTGGCGCGCGGCCACGGACAGCGGGCCGTCCTGCCAGCGGGTACCGTTGGCGTCAAGCAGGTAGCGCCCCACCAGGTCGGAAGCGGTCATGTCCTCGTTGCAGGCGACAGTGATCATCGGCTTGCCAAGCTTCCACGCCATGTATTCCACGAAGCGGGTCTTGCCGCAGCCGGTCGGGCCCTTGAGCATGATGGGCATACGCACCGAGTAGGCCGCTTCGTACATCTCCACCTCGTCGCTGACGGGGTGGTAGTAGGGTTCTTCCTTGACCAGGTATTGCGTCAGGTCAGCCGAGTCAGTCGTCGCAGAAGCTGGCCGGGTCGCGGCCGCCTGCTGCTCCTGCGCGTTGGCGCGGGCCATGGCTTCCTGGCGCGGGGAGTATGTCCTCATAAATGGATCGTTACGCATGATGCTTCACCTGCTAAGTTGAATTCAGTCCGGCCACACGCGGGCCGGGAAAAGCTCGGTGCCGCTTTCCGGCACGTCGCCCGGCACGGCGGGTTTGGCTTTCGCCGGCGTCTTTCTGGCCGCTTTACGGGGCGCAGTCTTTTTTGCTGCAGCCGGCTTGGCTGCGGCCGGCTTGGCTGCGGCCGGCTTGGCTACGGGCTTCCCGCCGGCCTTGACCGTGCGCATGCTGGCAGACAGTTTGTCCTTGACGTTGCTCATGTTGCGATCACCTCTCCTATAATGGCTTCCATCTCTTCCACGGCCTTGGTACCGCGCCCCCCCATCTGGTAGACGGAAAAAGCTGCCAGGGCGGCGTTGCGGTAGGCCGCACGGCGGCGGATGCCGGCACTTAACACCGGCATGCCGAAGTCGGTCAGCGCATCGCGCATGGCCGATGACAGCGCACTCCTCGGCTCCAGCTGGTTCAGTACCAGGAAAGCCTCGATATTCGGGTTAACTTTTCTCGCTTCCTCGATTTCCTGCGGCAGGTTCATGCTTGCCCACAGGTCAACCGGGGAAGGCAGAACCGGTATCAGCGCCACGTCGCAGGCACGCAAGGCCTGAATCGAGGCATGGCTCTCCAGCGAGGGCGGACAGTCCAGCACCATGTGCTTGAAGGCCCGGTAATTCCGATGCAGTGTCCGCGCGTCCCAGTTGCCACTGATCTGCTTGATCGTGGCCGGAAAGGGTTGGCTGCCCATGGCGGCCCACTGGCGGGAAGATCCCTGTGGATCCAGGTCGATCACCACGGTGTCAGCACGTCGGGACAAACCCGCCGCCAGGTTCATCGAGAGGGTGGTCTTGCCCGCCCCTCCCTTCTGATTGATTACCGCGATAACGTGGGTGCCCATCAGCTACCCCCCTATTCGGTTCCCAGTTTGTTGATCCTGGCCGCCAGAGCGTGCTCTGTCTCCGTCAACTCCTTCCCGTCTTCGGCTTCCAGCGTGATATTTACGTAGGTCGTACCAAAGTTGATGTTTTGAGGGTGAATACCGGTTTCCTCGGACAGCTCGGACAGCGCATCGAGAAACGTACGGGTATCGGTATAGTTCCCGAACGTAAAGCGCCGGAACAGGGTCGGCGACTTGCCGCTTGTCTCCCATCCCTCCGGCAGCTCACCCATTGGCCTTCCTCAGGCTGTCGATTTCCTGCACGTGCTGCATCTCCTCGGCCAGTATCTCGGCGAGCAGGGTGGCGCTGTCGCCGTCGCGCATGCGCCGGGCATGGGCGACCGCTTCCTGATACAGGCGCACCGCTTCTACTTCCAGTTCACGATCAGCCGCGAGCATATCATCGACACTGCGGCCGAGGCGCGACGGGGGCAAATTGCCGGCCGAGGGTGCAACCCCGACCGCTATCAGCCGCTCCATCAGGCGCTCGGCATGGCCGAGTTCCTCGACTGCCTCGCTGCGCAGCTTGCCGGCCAATGCCTCGTCGCCCCACAGTCGGGCGAGTACGCTTTGCGCCAGGTATTGCTGCACTGCGCTCATTTCGTGCGAGAGCGCGCGCGATAGCCACCCCAGAGTGCGCGGATCGACGCTCATCGTCCGGCCTAGCTACGGGTCGAGGTGATCTCGGCGTCGCGGCCACCGCCATCGGCAGAGGGCGAGGTCGGCAGGATGCCTTCCACTTCCGTGTGCACGCGGGCGATGATGTGCGCGGCAACCAGGCCGTCACCCACCCGTTCGCAGGCATCGGCGCCGGCGCGAACCGCTGCGTTCACCGCACCGGTTTCACCACGCACGAGTACCGTCACATAGCCACCACCCACGAACTGACGATCTACCAGCTTGACTTCAGCCGCCTTCGTCATCGCGTCAGCCGCTTCGATGGCGGGCACCAGGCCGCGGGTTTCAATCATTCCCAGGGCAACACCGGTTACGTTAGCCATGAATATTCTCCATTAATTAATAGTATTGCTGTTGCCTGCAATCGTCAGCTTACGCGGACGGCGCAGTCGGCAGAATGCCTTCAACTTCGCTGTGTACACGGGCGATGATGTGCGCGGCAACCAGGCCGTCACCGACGCGTTCGCAGGCATCGGCACCGGCGCGAACCGCAGCGTTCACAGCACCGGTTTCGCCGCGCACCAGCACGGTTACGTAGCCGCCACCAACGAACTGACGACCAACCAGGCGCACTTCAGCCGCCTTGGTCATTGCATCAGCGGCTTCAATCGCGGGAACCAGACCGCGGGTTTCAATCATGCCAAGGGCGATACCAGTGGTGTTTGCCATTTTCTTGCTCCTAATATTAAGAATACTTGCCGATTTAAGAATGAATTAAGCAGTCGGGGAAGTCGGCAGAATACCTTCCACTTCGCTGTGTACACGGGCGATGATGTGAGCGGCAACCAGGCCGTCACCGACGCGTTCGCAGGCATCAGCGCCAGCACGAACAGCAGCGTTAACAGCACCGGTTTCGCCGCGCACCAGCACGGTTACGTAGCCGCCACCAACGAACTGACGACCAACCAGACGCACTTCAGCCGCCTTGGTCATGGCATCAGCTGCTTCAATCGCGGGAACCAGACCGCGGGTTTCGATCATACCTAGGGCAATACCCATACTTTCAGCCATTTCATTACTCCTTCGTCTAATAAAAAAAATTGAACTCTTGCTTTCCAAACTACCAGGGCGTCTGCTTGAACGCCTTAACCACTTGTTCTCACTCTTCCCAGTTGTCGATGATTCCGCAAATGGTCAGATCGGTATGGGTGTCCGAATCCGGCATTGCCCAGCGCGCGGCGCTGCCACTGGCGGTGAACACCCATTTTCCCGGCGGCGCGCCCACCGGATCGGTCGCTACTAAATAGCCACCCCTCAGATTCTCCAGCACCCGCAGCGAGGACAGATTGAGTCCCGGCACGCGCCGCGTGCACACCAGATCATCAACCACGCGCATGATCTCCATCAGCCCTGCTTCTCCCATTGGTCAATAATGCCGACAATGGTCAGATCGCTCGGGTACTCCTTGCTGCCGGCCGCTTCACGCGCGGCCGATGAACCAACGCAGATCACCCAGTCACCGGGTATGCAACCCACCGCGTCGACTGCGACAGCAGGTGTACCACCCGGCTTGTCGATCACGACCAGCAGCGGACGGTGCCCCATCTGCTGGATCCGGTTGGTCGAAACCAGCGTTTTTTCAACTTGCATGATTCTCATAATCTGCCTCGGCGAATCATCCTGCTAATGTAGCGCCACCCGGGCGTCGTCTTCCACAAAGGTGCATCGCTCGCTGCCCTCGGTATCGCTCACCGCCATCTGGCAGTGCAACAGTCCCTGCTCGTGCAGCCTGGCATAACGTGACTCGATCGCCATGCGTACCCGCTGGCAGCGCATCACGGCACGTTCGCGGGCGGCCGGCACGCGCGAGGAGTAGTGGAAGTGCACCAGCACCGGCACCGCCAGCCCGCGGCTGATGTTCAGCCCGGTAAAAATCTTGATCCCGACATCCATGTCGGCCGCACCCTCCTCGACCGTGTCGAGATGGGCGAAATAAAACTTGTTGCGCAGTTGCAGTTCGCTCATCGCCTCGCCGGCGCAGATGAAGCGCTCATTGTGGCCGATCACAGCGTAACGTCCGGCGTGATGCTGGATCACGTACTGGATCTGCGAGAGATTGGCTTCCAGCAGGCGCAGGATGAACTGGCGCATGCCGGGCTGGGTACCGCAACCGGCCTCGGCCTCGGCCACCGCGAGACTGATCTCCTCGCACGCTGCTGCCTTGCTCAGGCCAAGCGTGTCGTTGAACAGCTTCGCAGTCTCCACAAAGCGCCTGGGACAATTGCCGCTGTCGTTGTCCGGCAGGTGCACGCGCAGCGCATCGGTATCGGTATCCATGCCCACCAGCAGGGTATCGGGCGCAGCACCGATACCGTAGGTATTCTCAAGCGCGGCGCGCATTTCCGCCAGGCGGTCGGCAGCGGCCTGGGTCGCCTTTTCGTCGTTGCTGCCGTGCGCCGCGCAGCCCTGATCGTCGGGATGAGAACTGCTGTAGTGGTACACCGCGATCTTCAGGTAATTGCCCTGGTCATTATCGGCTATACGCAGCAGCTCACGCCGGGTCCAGTCGACCACGTCGTCTTCGACATCGAACATCACACCGGCGTAGGCCTTGACGGTCACCGGTGCATCCGGAGACACGCGAAACACGAAGGGCAGCAGGCCCTGCAGGCGGCCATCGGCGCAGGGACTGACACCGACAGTGTGATAACCGCAGGCGTGAATGAACGCCGCATCGATCATCATCCGGTCACGCCAGGGTGCCTGGTCGGTATCGGTACTGGTGATGCACGCCTTGAAACTGCGGAAAATGCAGTAGGAATGCAGGGCACGCAGATCCAGGCCGGACACCCAGGCATCATCCAGCAGCTCCGCCGGCAGCTCGAATCCCAGTCGGTCCTGCGCGATACGCTGGGCGCGGGAGACGAAGTCCAGTTCATGCTGGAAGGCAGAGATGGTTTTCAGTGTATCGACAATGGGCGTGAAGCGACCGCGTACCGTTTCCTCGTAGGCGTACAGGCGACGATTCAACTCCTCGTCGACCAGGGCATGCTCACAGCTCTCCCCCGGACCGATCACACATGCGGGATTGTCGAGTTCCGCCGCATGGCGGATTTCGGCAGTTAGCATGGCAGCGAGTCTTTTGCGTGTGTTCACCTGACGTGTCCTCAATAGCCCTTATCCGCGCGCACCGCCGGACAGGGTTACCAGGGCACCAGCGCCGGCGTTGCCGGCTGAACCGGTGATGCGGCTGGGCGGCACCTCGGCCGGCTTTAGTTCCTCGCGGAAACGCGCGGCATTGGCGCCGGCACCGCGCGGTGTGCCGCGCTCGGACGGGTTGCGTACCTGGCTGGAAGCACCCTCGGTACCGGTGACCCGGCTCATGGCATTCCAGGCATCACCGGTAACCTCGCGGCCGTCCTGGCTGCCCTCGCCGGTCAGGCGGCTGGCAGCGGCAGTGACTTCTTCCTGCATACCCTGCGCCATTCCGACATCACGATGGCGGAACTCCGGGGTACCAGTGATCAGCCCGCCGGCCATGTTCACCGGGCCGGTAATACGCTCACTGCTGTATTCAGTGCCGGTAACACCGTCATAGACTTTTTGTTGCGCAGCGCGCGCCGGGCTCACAATACTGAAATCCAGTGGCGCCGGGGGACGCGTCGGTTCCACCCAGGTGGAAGTGCGTGACACATAGCGGTTGCTGGTCGCACAGTTGGTTGCCGTATTGTCGACACCGACATACGGTGTGCCGCTGACGATTTCGCATGCGCCGCGCTCATCACCCGTCATCACCGAACCTCCGGCACCCGGGCGATCGCCGGTAACGGCAGTGGCCGGGATCAGCGCACTGGTCTTGAGGCGCGCTTCCTGCGCCTCCTTGTCAGGCGTTTCGCAGAAATTGCTGTACTGGTTGCGGCCGATGTACGGTGTTCCACTGATGGGCGAACAACCGCCATGCTCGTCTCCGGTGACGCGCGTGGAGCGACCCACGTAGCTGCCGGTTACCGGCTGGCCACGCCAGGTGGTATCGACCGCGACCTTGGCAACGGGTGCGACCGGGGTGCTGGCATCACAAACAGCAGCCTGCTGATCTGCGCCAATGTAATCGGTTCCGGTGACGGGTTTGCACCCACCTGCCTCGTCACCTGTTGTTTTTGGGCTGCGGCCGACCTCCGAACCCGTCACGGTACGTCCACCCAGTGTCTGCATGCTCGCGACCTTGTCCGGCCCCGAAACCGCGCACAGCTCACTGTCGGTGTTGTAGTACTGCGCACCGGTAATGGCACGGCAGGAACCGGGCTCGTCGCCGGTGACCCTGGAGGAACGCCCCACCGCCGTGCCGGAGACCGGCTGCTCGTCGCGCGTCGACATCACGCTTACCTTGCGTGGAGTTTCCGACATACTGGTATTGCAGGCCTGGAACTGTTCCGACGAAAGGTACTCGGTACCGGTCACGGCACTGCAGGAACCGTGTTCGTCACCGGTGATCTTGCCGGTGTGACCAACGGCGGTACCACTCACGGCCTTGCCATGACTGGTGTGGCTCACATCGACCTTGTCCGGGGCAGTGGCGCCATTGGATGGCGACACATAATCGGTGCCGGTGATGGCCCGCTTCGAGCCGGGCTCGTTACCGGTAACCTGGCTGGAACGGTCGACCGAGGTACCGGTGACCGTGTGCTCACGGCTGGTCTGGCTGACGCCGATCTTGCTCGGCGCCGGTTCCGGACGCGTGGAGCACATGGATTCGAACTGCTCCCTGCTGGCGTACTCGGTACCGGTAACAGCGCGGCAGGTGCCGGGCTCGTTGCCGGTAACGTTGCCGGAACGATTTACCGAGGTACCGGTGATGGTACGTTCGCGACTGGTCTGGCTGACGCTGCTCTTGCTCGGCGCCGGCTCCGGGCGTGTGGAACACAGGCTATCGTACTGCTCTGCGCCGATATATTCGGTGCCGGTGATGCCACGGCAGGAGCCGGGTTCGTTGCCGGTAACTTTCTTGCTGCGTTCCACCATGGTGCCGGTAACGCCCTGGCCGGCAAGGGTGTGACCCTCCTCGACCTTGGCCGGAGCCGGTGTTTCCATGCGGGCGCGCATGCGGCCGCTGGGACGCTTCTCGGCAGCAGGCTTGGTTTCGCCTGTCAGCGATTGCACCATACGACGCTGCATGGCGACCTGGCGTCCGGTCGCTCCCTTGCTGATAGCCGCTTCCCAGTTCTGGGTCGGCATGGTGGTGGCAATTTTGGTGGCGGCGGCGACGCGCTTGAGTCCGGATTTACCGTCCCGGGACAGTGCCGAGCGGCGTGCACGCGCCAGCGCGCGGCCGGTCGGCGCGCCCGCCTGTCTGGCCGGGACGTAATCCGTCGTGGCAGACACAGTAGCGGCCGGCATGGCGCTGGCGCTACCTTCACTGGCACTGCTTTCCACAGAGGTCGTGTCGCAGCTGCTTTTGGTACCGTTGCAACCACAGCCACAGCCCTTAGCCGTTTCCGCGGCTGGCGCTGTTGCTGCACTTGCAGTACTCACTGACGACGCCACGCTCATGGCGGCCGCCTTCTGCGGGCGCACACGACCGCTCGGACGCGACGTGGTGGAACCCAGCGCGGCCTTGCCAGAAGTGCTCATGGCCTGGCGGCGCGCACGACTGACGCTGCGAGCGCCGGATGCGACTGCGCTTTGAACCTGCGCCGGCTGTATATTGCTAGAAACTGCGGCTGGAGACGCTACAGCGGGAGACGCTGCAACCGGGGCGCTCATCGCGGCGGATGCCGGATTCATACGCCGGGCAGACGGCCTGCTCACGGATGCGGCTTTGACCGTACCTGCCTTGCCATGCAGCGCCATCGCTTTGCGACGCTTGAGAGCCAGTTCGCGACCTGAGAGAGTAGCGCTGGCCGTGCTATCGGTGGCCTGTGTCATCACTTACCTCGTGACTCGTGGTTTGCTTCAGTCCCGGCCGCCGCGCCCAGGGCGCCGTAACCGCAACGTCGGCAAACATTAATCTGGAGTTGCTTTCCAATTACTGCTTGACGCCGGACGCGCGCGTCCGGCGTCGTTTCGCCTTGCCTAGCGGTACACCACAAAGGCCAGACCCTGGCTCTGCGAGTAATTGTCATAGGCAACGAAACGCACCA
>JAOUCV010000082.1 GCA_029859555.1 Gammaproteobacteria bacterium | reverse complement strand
CCTTGCCGGTGCCATGCCCGAGAATATCGAGTTTCACGGCAGCAGTGTACGACAGGTCTATCAGCCGATCGTCATGAAAGGGGCCGCGGTCATTGACTTTCACAATCACGGAACGGTCATTATTGAGGTTGGTAACTTCTACATAGGTTGGCAGCGGCAGCGTTTTATGTGCAGCGGTCATACCATAAAGATCGTAGGGTTCGCCGCTGGAGGTGCGTTTGCCATGAAATTTTGTTCCATACCAGGAGGCCAGCCCGACTTCCCGATAACCGCTGCTCGAGGGCAGGGTGTAGTAGCGTTTGCCATAAACGACGTAGGATGCCGGGTTGCCATAGCGGCTCAGGGGTTCGTTCCTGGGGACCGCGTTGGGAATATCACTGACATCACGGGGTTGCGAGGGCGCATCATCAGATGGCTCCAGCGGACTTTTGCCGGCGCAGGCAGTTACACAGGCGGCAATGAAAAGCACTGCTGCCAGTCGCAGGCTCACGGCCGTGTAGCCGCTTGCTTCAGTCATTGTTGTGGCGACTCGTTTCATAAGCATCACGAATTTCCTCGCTTAGCTGGTAGACGGCCATGGCGTACAACGGACTGTGGTTGTAACGGGTAATGGCATAGAAGTTATTGAAACCGAGCCAGTACTCCGGTCCGTTTTCCTGTTCAAAGGCAATCAGGGCGGCGAGCAGTTCATCCGGCAACGGGGTGCGCGGCGTGATCCCGTCATGGCGCATGGCATCCAGTACGGTGTTGGGCTTGTAGCCGATGTCCAGTACCTTCTGGTAGTCATCTCCCTGCACGTCAGCCAGTACGGCAACCGGCATACCCGCAGTCCAGCCGTGCTCTTTGAAATAGTTGGCGACACTGCCAATGATGTCGGCCTTGCTGGTCCACAGGTCGCGTTTGCCATCTTCATCAAAATCAACGGCATAGTGTCGATAACTGCTCGGAATGAACTGGCCATAACCCATGGCGCCGGCATAGGAGCCGGTCGTGGTGAGGATGTCGATGTCCTCCTCGCGTGCCAGTATCAGGTATTGCTCCAGCTCGCCGGTGAAGAACTGGCTGCGTGGCGGGTAATCAAAGGACAGCGTGGCCAGCGCATCCAGCACCCGGTGTCTGCCGGTATTGCTGCCATAACGTGTTTCAACACCGATAATCGCGACAATGATCTGCGGGGCGACGCCAAATGCTTCTGCAGCCTGTTTCAGCAGCCCGGCATTTTCTTTCCAGAAGTTTACGCCACCGTCGATGCGGCTCTGCGTCAGGAATATTTTACGGTACTCGTACCATTGCAGCCTTTTCTCGGCCGGTTTGCGCATCAGCTCGAGGATGTCTTCGCGGCGTTCTGCATTGTCGAGCACGGCTATCAGTTCATTGCGGTCAAAACCCTGCTCGCTGACCATGCGGTCGATGAAGACCTGTACCTGCGGTTGTGCACTGTAGTTGCTTGCTGCAACCGTTGTAACAGTGAACAGCGAAGCCAGCAAAAAACTGCTGGAAAGCCCTTTTTTTATAGTCTGTAAGCGCATTTACCAGTTTCCTTCGTTCAGGTTTCCGGCACATTCTAGCATCGAATGCGCCCTCAGGTAGGTAGTAATTTCCTGTGGGTCTGTATCGACATCAGGATACCAAATCCGGCCATCAGGGTGACAATGGATGTGCCGCCGTAACTGATCATGGGCAAGGGTAAGCCAACCACCGGCAACACGCCGGTGACCATGCCGGTGTTGACAATAAAGTACACGCAGAAAGTCATCGCAACGCTGCCGGCCAGCAGCCGGGTATAGGTGTCCTGCGCCTGGATCGAGATCATGATGCCGCGTATGACAATGATGGTATAGAAGGCGAATAGCAGCAGGATGCCGAAAAAGCCGAATTCCTCACCGAGTACCGCAAAGATGAAGTCGGTTGAGCGCTCCGGCAGAAAATTCAGTTGTGACTGGGTACCGTTCATCCAGCCTTTGCCGAACAGGCCACCGGAACCGATGGCGATTTTTGACTGGATAATGTGGTAGCCGGAACCCAGCGGGTCACTTTCGGGATTCAGCAGGGTCATAACACGCTGCCGCTGGTAGTCACGCATGAAGTGCCATATCAGGGGGGCGGCAGCAGCAACCAGCACGCTGAAAAACGCCAGCAGCCGCCATTGCAGGCCGGCGAGGAATACCACGAATATCCCCGAGCTGGCGATCAGCAGCGCGGTGCCCAGGTCCGGTTGCCTGGCGATCATCAGCATGGGAACCGCGATCAGGATGGCCGCAGCCAGTAACTGCCGGCGGTTCGGTGGCAGGCGCGTGTCCGCGAGGTACCATGCGACCATCATGGGTACCGCCAGCTTCATCATCTCCGAAGGCTGGAAACGCACCACGTACAGGTTGAGCCAGCGTTGCGCACCACCGCTGGCCTCACCGCCGACCAGAACCGCCAGCAAAAACAGGATGCCGGTAACAAACAACCACGGTGTCAGTCGTTGCAACAGGCGTGGCGGAAACTGCGCCACCACCAGCATACAGGTGTAGGCAATGCCGAGACGCACCAGCTGGCGTTCGACCAGTTCAATGTCACCGCCGCCGGCACTGTAGAGTACGATCAGTCCGAGGGCAGAAACGGCGACCAGTGTAATCAGCAGCGGCACATCGATGTGCAGACGGTATTGCCAGCCGCGCTGACTGGCATCCTCGCGGTGCGGAGACAGAATCATGCTCATGGCGTCGGTTTCCCCAGGTAGGCATCCATAATGGTGCGTGCAATCGGTGCCGCCACCGAGCCACCGCCACCACCGTTCTCGACAATCACAGCGACTGCAATTTTGGGGTCATCAAGCGGTGCAAAGGCAATGAACAGAGCGTGGTCACGGAGTTTCTCGGCAATGGCATCCGCGTCATATTTTTCTTCTTCCTTCAGTCCGAATACCTGTGCAGTGCCTGTCTTTCCGGCGATCATATAGGGGCTGTCCTTGCCGATGCTGCGGGCCGTGCCGCGGGCGCCGTGGACGACGTCGGTCATGGCATGGATTACCATATCCCAGTGTTGTTGTTCACCGATTGTTAACGTCTCAAGTACCTGTGGATGGTGTGGCTGCAGCTCGTCACTTTCTGCTTCCTGTTCGGCATGCACGATTTGTGGTTTTAGCATCTGGCCGCCATTTGCCAGTGCTGCGGTGGCAACGGCGAGTTGTATCGGTGTGACCAGGAAGAAACCCTGGCCAATACCGGTGATGATGGTCTCGCCCGGAAACCAGGGTTGGTCGCGGCGACTGCGTTTCCATTCTTTCGAGGGTAGCAGTCCGGGAAGTTCTCCCTGGATGTCGATGCCCGCTGCCTTGCCAAAACCAAAATGCTGCAGGTAATCATGAATACGGTCAATGCCCATGGACTGGGCGAGGTCGTAGAAATAAACGTCGCAGGACTGGGTGATGGCGCTGTTTAAATCGACAGTGCCATGCCCGGTACGTTTCCAGTCGCGGTATTTGCGATCCTTGCCAGGCAGCATGTAAAAACCCGGACAATAGGTCTTTGAATGTTCGCTGGTGATGCCCGTTTCCAGTCCGGCCAGTCCCATGAACGGCTTCACCGTGGAGCCGGGCGGGTACTGCCCGCGCAGTGCACGGTTGAACAACGGTTCCTTGTCATTGTTTCTCAGTGCGGCATAGGCGTCATAGTCGATGCCGTTTACAAACGGGTTCGGGTCGTAGGTAGGCTTGCTGACAAAGGCGAGGATATCGCCGTTGTTCGGGTCCATGGCAATGGCGGATCCGGAGAAATCAGCAAACGCCTGTTCCGCAGCCTTTTGCACATGCGAATCAATGGTCAGGTAAAGGTTGCTGCCGGAAACCGGCGGGGTACGCTTGAGTACGCGGATGATGCGCCCCTGCGCGGTGGTTTCAACCTGTTGCAGGCCGACCTTGCCATGCAGCAGATCTTCGTAGGTTTTCTCGATACCGTTTTTGCCGACATGCGAGGTGCCGCGATAATTGGAGCTATCGAGTACCTTGAGTGCCTTTTCATCGATACGACCGACGTAGCCGAGTGCATGCACCGCAAGTGGACCTTGCGGATAATGTCGTGCCAGGCCGGCTGTGATATCGACGCCTGGGAAACGGTGACGGTTAACAGAAAAACGTGCGACCTCTTCATCATTGAGATGGAAGCGCAACGGTACCGCTTCAAAGCGTGGTTTTCGGGCCAGCAGTTTTTCGAAGCGACTGCGGTCAGTGTTGCGAATCTCGATAATGTCTTCCAGTGCGCCCAGCGTGGCGCCCATGTCGTCTACCTGCTCGGGCGTAATCTCCAGACGGTAGGAAGGCATGTTTTCGGCCAGCAGGATGCCATTGCGGTCAAAGATCAGCCCGCGATTCGGCGGCAAGGGTTGCAGCTTTACCCGGTTGTCTTCCGAGAGCGTGGTGTAGTGTTCATGTGAAACGACTTGCAGGTACAACAGCCGCACCAGCAGTATCGATAGCAGCAGTCCGCCTGCCACCAGCAGCAGGATTGCCCGGTTCGTGATAAGACGGGTTTCGAACAGGTGGTCTTTTAGGTGTACCCGGCCCAGCATGCTGTAATGCCTAGTTAACCCGGAAGCCGCGACGAATGCCGCGCAGCAGGGAATATACCAGTGGCCAGATCAGCATGCCAAGCACGGACGGCATCCAGAAAAACCAGGGTGCAGCAGGCCGGCCGATGATGCGGCTGATCCACAGGGCCAGTAACTGGTGCAGGATCAGCAGTACCAGCACAGTCATTGCCTGTTGCGTTAGCGGGAACAGTCGCAGTCGTTGATGAAACTTCAGTGTCAGATAGGCAACCACTGTCAGTGAAACTGCATGTTGACCCAGCACGGTGCCGGTCAGCAGGTCGACCATTAGTCCCATGAACCAGCCGGTGGTAACGCCAACCCGGTCCGGCAGCGCCATACACCAGTAAATCAGTACCAGTCCAACCCAGTCCGGGCGCAGATAGCGGGCCCAGTCGGGCAGCGGGATGACGGTCAGCAGCAGTGCGGCGATAAATGTCAGCAGGATGACGCCACCACCGTGGCGTTTGCCGGTAATCATGGTGTTTCCGCCGCGCTTTCGATAGCGGTTTCACTGCTGCTGTCTGTTTCCACATTGTCGGCAGTTGTTTCGCTGCTGTCAGTTGTTTCATCTGTGGTGACGATTTCCTCAACAGGAATGTTTTCGGATATCTCTTCGATAACGGCGACGTTCGGCCATACCAGCAATACCTCGCGACTGCGGTCCAGGTGAGCAAGCGGCGTCGCGATCACCTTGGCGAAGGCATTGCCCGGATCATGTTCGACCGTTACCACGGTGGCGACCGGGTATCCGGGCGGGAAGCGGCCGCCCAGTCCGGATGTCGTCAGCAGGTCGCCGGCCTGGATGTCTGCGCTGTTCGGTATATAGGGAAGCTCCAGGCGGTTAATGGCGCCACTGCCGAGCGCAATCGAGCGCAGGCCGTTGCGGTTCACCTGGATCGGTATGGCGTGAGATGTGTCGGTGATAAGTATGGCGGTGGAGGTGTACGGTCCTGCATGTACGATTTGCCCCATGACGCCGTTGGCGTCGACCAGCGGCTGACCTGGATAGACGTTGTGCAATTCTCCCCGGTTAATAACGATCTGGTGCTTGTAGGGGTCAAGGTTGACCGACATCAGTTCTGCAATCAGCACTCTTTCGCCGATTTCAAAAGAGGAATCCAGTAATTCCCGCAACCGAATGTTTTCTGTTTCAAGTGCGGCCAGTTTCTGCATCTGTGCCTTTTGTATGATTTGCTGGGTGCGCAGGCTGTCGACTTCTTCCTGTAGTTCGCGGCGTGTCGCCAGTGATTCGCTGAACCAGTCGGAGAGGGAACCCGGCAGCTCAACACTCATTTGTATCGGGTAGACGAGTACCGACAGTGTATCGCGCACCGACTCCAGGCTCTTGTACTTGTGGTCCATCACCATGATTACTGCAGAAAAGGCTACCAGCACGATCAGACGTGTCGTGATTGACGGACCTTGTGTAAAGATTAGCTTGATCGGGAACCCCGTAAGACAGTGGTGTTAAGCAGGCAGGCGCACTGTTGCTGTTGCTGGTTCAGCCTGAATAAAGAAGGGATATTCTGCCACGGAAGCACACGGAAAAACACGCAAGAAAAAAATATTAACTGAAATGTTTACGTGTGCTTCCGCGACGGTTAAATAAAATACGGAACTGCTGGCTGGTGTGCTGGTTTTATTCGACAGTGAAGACGTCACCGCCACGTTCATCAAACAGTTCCAGTGCGCGACCACCACCACGTGCCACGCAGGTGAGCGGGTCATCTGCAACGACCACCGGCAGGCCGGTTTCTTCCATCAGTAACTTGTCGATATCACGCAGCAGTGCGCCACCCCCGGTCAGCACGATGCCACGCTCGGCGACGTCGGCACCGAGTTCCGGCGGCGTTTGTTCCAGTGCGGTCTTGACTGCGCCAACGATGCCGGCCAGCGGTTCCTGCAGTGCCTCGAGGATTTCATTGCTGTTGAGGGTGAAGCTGCGCGGTATACCCTGCGACAGGTTGCGTCCCTTGACCTCCAGCTCTATCACCTCGTTGCCGGGGTAGGCGGAGCCGATCGCGTGCTTGATGCGCTCTGCCGTGGCTTCACCGATCAGGGTGCCGTAGTTGCGCCGTACGTAATTGATAATGGCGTCATCAAAGCGGTCGCCGCCGATACGTACAGAAGATGAATAAACAATACCATTCAGAGAGATAACCGCGACTTCTGATGTACCACCACCGATATCCAGCACCATGGAGCCCCGTGCCTCGTCTACCGGCATGCCGGCACCAATGGCGGCGGCCATGGGTTCTTCGATCAGGTAGACCTCGCGGGCACCGGCACCAGCGGCCGATTCGCGGATGGCGCGACGTTCTACCTGGGTGGAACCGCAGGGCACACAGATCAGCACCCGTGGGCTGGGCTTGAAAAAGCGCGCCTCGTGCACCTTGTGTATAAAGTGCTGCAGCATTTTCTCGGTAATGGTGAAGTCGGCGATGACGCCGTCCTTCAGCGGACGGATGGCGGTGATATTGCCGGGTGTGCGTCCCAGCATCAGCTTGGCCTCGGCGCCAACGGCGGCAATACTCTTGGGACCGCCCGGTCCACGGTCCTGGCGAATAGCGACCACCGACGGTTCATTCAGTACGATGCCCTGTCCACGCACATAAATCAGCGTGTTAGCGGTGCCCAGGTCAATGGACAGGTCATTGGAAAACATGCCGAACAGGCTTTTAATGAACATTCAATACGGATCCGTGAGGGTCTGTCAAAAAGGAAGCGGGTAATCTAACAACGAGGGACGTTTGGGGCAAGGAAATACGCCGGAAATCGTCTCGGGATAATGCCGGACAGCCTGAAGGTGGAGATGTCCTTGATTATAGATTGTGCTACCGTTGCGCCCCTGTTTTTTAAGCGCGATCAACCGACAACGGGGTCACCATGAGCCTTGATGCAGCTGAGATTAAGAAAATTGCCCACCTGGCGAGACTTGGTATTAATGCCGACGACATACCGGAGTATTCCCGCAACCTGTCGGACATCCTGGCCTTCGTCGAGCAGTTGAACGCGGTCGACACCGCGGGTGTGGAGCCGCTGGCTCATCCGCTGGAAGCGACCCAGCGCCTGCGTCCGGATGCCGTAAGCGAGACGGATAATCGTGATAATTTCCAAAAGGTTGCGCCGGAAACTGAATCCGGACTGTATCTTGTCCCGCAGGTGATCGAATAGCTTTCACCGGCAAAAAAACAACATCGGCCGGGAGGCCGGCCTGACGCCGCACGCAAGCTGAAAAGACTGAACCGGATATAAATACCTATGCACCAGAAAACCCTTGTTGAATTATCAGCTGATTTGCACAAAGGCCGCTGCTCCAGTGTAGAGCTGACGCGCGCCTGCCTGGATCGCATCAGCAAATATGACGGCGAGCTCAACAGTTTCGTTACCGTTGTGGAGCAGCAGGCGCTGGCTGCGGCACAGGCGGCCGATGCACGCATCAAGGCGGGTACTGCCGGACCGCTGACCGGTATTCCGTTCGCGCACAAGGACATCTTCTGTACCCTTGGTGTGAAGACCAGTTGCGGTTCAAAAATGCTGGATAACTTTATTGCTCCGTATGATGCGACCGTTACCCGGAAACTGCTTGAAGCCGGTGCGGTGATGGTGGGCAAGACCAACATGGATGAATTCGCCATGGGTTCTTCCAATGAAACCAGTTTTTACGGGGCGGTGAAAAATCCCTGGGATGCCGCCACGGTACCGGGCGGCTCTTCCGGT
>JAOUCV010000406.1 GCA_029859555.1 Gammaproteobacteria bacterium | reverse complement strand
AGGGCATAAGAAAGGTCTCCATTCACTGACTAAAAGGTAACCTGCGATGCGCCTGATATCATTTGGCTCGGCCGTCCTGCTGACACTGATCGGTTTCGCCATTGCCTGGCAGTTTGTCAATCCCGCGCCCCCGCATACGCTGGTGATAGCCACCGGGCAAACGGATGGCGCCTATTACCTGTTTGCACAACGCTATCAGCAACGACTGGCGCAGGACGGTATTGAACTGGAAATACGTGCCACCGCCGGTTCCATCGAAAACCTGGAACTGCTGGGCAATAACGAGGTTGACCTGGCCTTCGTGCAGGGCGGCACCGGTGCAGCGACCGCTGCCGACACACTCACCAGCCTCGGCAGCCTCTATTACGAACCCCTGTGGGTGTTTTACCGCGGTGAACAGACACTGTCGCGCCTTGGCCAGCTGCACAACATGTCCATAGCCATCGGCAAACCGGGCAGCGGTACATACGCCATTGCCAGGCAGCTGCTGGCCGACAACTTTATCGATGCCGCAACCAACACCATTCAGGCTCTCGATGGCGCTGCGGGCGCGCAGGCACTGCTGCAGGGGGATACTGATGCCCTGTTCCTGGTCGCCTCACCGCAAGCACCACTGGTACAGGAACTGCTGCACCGGCGGGATATCCGGCTGATGTCGTTTGCGCGTGCCAGTGCCTACACACGCTTACATCATTTCCTCTCGGCGGTTACGCTGCCGGAAGGCGTCATCGATCTACAGGCAAACCTGCCGCCACGCGATACGGTACTGCTTGCGGCGACCGCAAATCTTGTGGCCCGGGACGATTTTCACCCCGCCCTGGTGAGCCTGCTGCTGCAAGCCGCGACACTCACACAAAGTGCCGACGGCCTGTTTGAACAAACCGGCAGCTTCCCCAACAGCGCCAACCTGGAATTTCCGCTGGATGATGACGCCCGGCGTTTTTACAAACATGGTCCGCCCTTGCTGCAACGTTACCTGCCCTTCTGGACGGCCAGCCTGATCGATCGCCTCAAGATCATGCTGGTACCGCTGTTGACGCTGTTGCTGCCGCTGGTAAAAATCATGCCGCCCATGTACCGCTGGCGGGTACGCAAAAAAATCTACCGCTGGTACCGGGAATTGCAGCTACTGGATGATGCGGCACATACACACCCCTCCGCCGGGCAGCAGGCCGGGCTAATACAAAAACTGGATAATCTGGAAGAAGAAGTACGCAAGGTCAGCGTGCCATTGTCCTATGCCGACGAACTCTACAGCCTGCGCCTGCACATTGGCCTGGTGCGGGATACCTTGCTGGACAGTACAGACTGACAACTGAAACAACCGCGCCGTCGATACACCCCGGCATAGCAGGCAGTTGAAACAGCATGCGCAGCTACCCGGTTAACTACCGGGTGATACAGGATTTTGACCTGTAACCCCCCGGGTTCAAAGTCGACAAAACTATCAATCCACACATCACAACGCGAAGCAAAGGCGGACATTCACATGCTGTTGCTCGACTAAGCGGGTGCAGGTAGTGATGCCCTGCGTTACATACATGTGACCTTTATCACGTTTTATCTATATCAACATAATAATAAAGCCACAATTGCCGACATCTACCTGGATTACACGCGTTTGGTCTGCTGCGTACCCCGACAGGTATTTATAACTAAAGGCAATCATGATGTTACGAATTTTTCTCCCTATCATCCTCAGCTATGCCATGCTCGCTACCGGTTTCAGTGCAGCGGCCGAGCCGCCTCCCGCTCAACACGAGAAATGGGTGAAGGGGCGGATCCTTGTCCAGCCCAAAGCCGGACTATCACCGGGACGCTTCAAGAAGATGCTGGAGCCAGAGGGCGCCGACTCCACTGGCAGCATTCCCGGAATCAACGTACACATCATCTCGGTCCCGCCCGGTGCGGAAGACAAGGTCATCAAGGCCCTGTCACACAATCCAAACATAGAATTTGCAGAGAAAGACATATTGCTGGCGCCGATGGCCACCTCGGCCAATGACCCGAACTATTCCGGTGCCTGGCACCTGGGCACACTCAACGCACCGGTCGCATGGGACAGCTCGAGAGGGGATGGCGTGACCGTGGCGGTACTGGATACCGGTGTCGATGCCTCTCATCCGGACCTGCAGGGGCAGTTGGTCCCGGGATGGAATACCTACGGCAACGATGCAGATACTTCTCCCCTGTGTAGCCACGGTACCAGTGTCGCTGGCATTGTTGCCGCGGCCAGCAACAACGGTATTGGTGTCACCTCGATTGCCTGGAATACCAAAATCATGCCGATGCGGGTTGTAGGCCCGGATTGCTGGGCCAGCGCCAGCGCCCTTGCCGGGGCAATGTCCTGGGCGGCTGATCGTGGCGCCCGGGTTGCCAGTATGAGTTTTGCAAATGTTTCCAGTAGCAGTACGGTGACATCTGGTGCCAATTACATGCGCAGCAAGGGAGGTGTTGTATTTGC
>JAOUCV010000405.1 GCA_029859555.1 Gammaproteobacteria bacterium | reverse complement strand
CGGCAGTGCCCTGGTTCTTGAAGGGCGCAACGGCAGCGGCAAGACCTCCTTGCTGCGCATCCTCTGTGGCATCCGGCTTCCGGATGGCGGCTCGGTAACCTGGGGCGATACGGCTATCGACAAACTGGGGCCTGACTACCTTATGCATATGGCCTATGTCGGCCACCGGGATGGTGTCAAGCTGGATTTAACCCCGCTGGAAAACCTGGCCATGGCGCGCGCCCTGGGCATGCCCAATGAAATCACACTGGAAGACGCGCTTGAAAAGGTCGACCTTGCCGGTTTCGAGGATGTGCTGACGCGCAACCTGTCGGCCGGACAGCAGCGTCGGCTGGCGCTGGCGCGGCTGCTGGTCACCGATACAAGCCTGTGGATACTCGATGAGCCGTTTACCTCGCTGGATGTACACGGCATCAGTGTTATCGAGGAACTGCTGGATGCGCATACCACAGCCGGCGGCATGATTGCCGTCACTTCCCATCATGCCGTGAATCTTCAGAACACCACGGTACAACGCATCAACCTGTCGACATGAACTCCGATTCGCTCACACGTGCCTTCCTGATCCTGATTCGGCGTGACCTGATGCTGGCTGTCAGGCATCGCGCAGAAATGGCTAATCCAATACTGTTTTTTGTGCTGGTGACCAGCCTGTTTCCGCTCGGTATTGGTGCCAACCCCGCACTGCTGCAAGCCGTGGCACCCGGTGTTATCTGGGTGGCGGCACTGCTCGCGGCATTGCTGTCCATCGAGAACGTATTCCGTTCCGATTTCGAAGATGGCAGCCTGGAGCAATACCTGCTGAGTTCACACCCGGTGTCGGTGCTGGTACTCGCCAAGATCACGGCGCACTGGTTGATTACCGGCCTGCCGCTGCTGCTGATCTCGCCGTTGCTCGGTATCCTGCTGGGCCTGCCGGTTGATGCCATCAAGGTCCTGTTTATTACGCTGTTACTGGGCACACCGGTGTTAAGCCTGATCGGTGCGGTGGGTGTGGCGCTGACAGTTGGCTTACGCAAGGGAGGGATGATCCTGTCACTGCTCGTGTTACCCTTGTATATTCCTGTACTGATCTTTGCATCCAGTGCCGTCGATACAGCGGCCGCCGGTTTACCGGTCACGGCCCACCTGTCACTGATCGCGGCCCTGCTGTTACTGGCACTAAGTCTGTCACCCTTTGCAACGGCTGCGGCCCTGCGTGTGAGTTTGAGCTGATATGTTTAATAATTTTTTCCATCGCATGGCATCGCCGAAGCACTTTTATGGCCTTGCCGGAATACTGATCCCCTGGCTGGCCGTACCCTGCCTGCTGCTGACACTTGCCGGCCTGTATTACGGCCTGGTGAAGGCACCACCGGATTACCAGCAGGGTGACAGCTACCGCATCATGTTTATCCATGTGCCGGCAGCCTGGATGTCGCTGTTTATCTACATCGTCATGGCCGGTGCCGGTGCCATCGGCCTCATCTGGCGCATCAAACTTGCCGAGGTGGTTGCCATCAGCAGCGCACCGATTGGTGCATCCTTTACCTTTCTTGCGCTGATAACCGGCTCCATCTGGGGCAAACCGATGTGGGGAACCTGGTGGGTCTGGGATGCACGCCTGACATCGGAACTGATCCTGCTGTTTTTATACCTGGGCGTGATCGCACTAAACAATGCAATTGATGACAAGCGCACTGCGGCGCGTGCCGTCGCCATCCTGGCGCTGGTCGGCGTCATCAATATCCCCATCATTCATTATTCGGTCGAATGGTGGAACACCCTGCACCAGGGACCGACGGTGACCAAGTTTGACAAACCCTCGATTCACCTCAGTATGCTGATACCGCTGTTGCTGATGGCGGTTGCCTTCAAGCTGTACTACGCTTTCGTGGTACTGATGCGCGCCCGCTGCGAAGTACTGGAGCGAGAACGCAACAGTGGCTGGGTGAAGGAACTGGCGGAGAAGACATGAACCTGGAAGAATTTTTTAACATGGGTGGCTACGCATTCTATGTGTGGAGCTCCTATGGCATCGCATTGCTGGTGCTGCTGGTAAATATCATTGCGCCCCTGCGACAGCGCAACAAGCTGCTGAACAAAATTGCTGATACTGCCAGACGCCAGGCACGGAGGAACGCATGACACCAAAACGCAAAAAACGCATGACGCTGATCGGATTGATGCTGGTCGGTGTGGCCATTGCCGCCGGTTTTGCACTGCAGGCATTCAACGAGAACCTGATGTTCTTCTACACACCAAGCGAGGTGGCGGCGGGCGAGGCCCCTGCCGGTCGCATGATCCGGGTAGGCGGACTGGTGACCGATGGCAGTGTAAAAAGACAGAGTGACGGCCTCACGGTACAATTCGATGTCACTGATAATGACAAGACCATAACCGTGCAGTACACCGGCATCCTGCCCGACCTGTTTCGCGAAGGTCAGGGCATCGTCGCCCATGGCCGCTTGCAGCAAGACCAGTTGTTTGTTGCGGAA
>JAOUCV010000404.1 GCA_029859555.1 Gammaproteobacteria bacterium | reverse complement strand
TGATCGGGCACGGGGACGTGTGGTTGGCTCGGATAACTACATAACCAAACCCTTCACCCGGGAAGAATTACTGTCGGTGATTGGGCAGCACACTGCGAAGGCAGAGTAATAACAATACAACTGACGCGTACGTTGATATTTTACAGAGGCAATAAAGATGACACAGATAATGATTGTTGATGACTCGCCAACTGATACACATCTGCTGAAGAAGATGCTGGAGAAAAATGGTTTCAACACACTGACTGCGTCAAATGCCGGTGACGGGATAGAGGTTGCCAGGCGTGAGCATCCGGATCTCATTCTTATGGATGTAGTGATGCCGGGACTTAACGGTTTTCAGGCAACCCGTGAGTTGACATCGGACCCGGACACCTCCCGGATACCAGTCATTATTGTCACCCGCAAGGATCAGCAGGTCGACCGTGTCTGGGGCATTCGTCAGGGTGCCCGCGATTATGTGACAAAGCCGGTCAAGGAAAGCACACTGCTGACCCTTATCAATGAGGCGCTAGCTGCGTAAAGGCCATGACTGATAAACACCTTATAAACCCGGTAGCCGTTCTCAAGGATATTGAGGAAGCCTGCCGCAGTTGCGCAGTTGGCCTGCCGCGCAAGGCCGAAGTTTCCAGTGAGTGGTCCGGTATTGCCTTCCTGCTTGGTGGCAATTCGCTGCTTGCGCCGATGGATCAAGTGGTCGAAATCCTCGATGTGCCGTCTCTTTCCCATGTTCCGATGACGCAACCATGGGTACGTGGTATGGCGAATGTGCGAGGCAACCTGCTGCCTGTT
Organism: Gammaproteobacteria bacterium; assembly: GCA_029859555.1. Taxonomy (GTDB): domain Bacteria; phylum Pseudomonadota; class Gammaproteobacteria; order UBA9214; family UBA9214; genus UBA9214. Next base: position 1,702 of record JAOUCV010000404.1, on the reverse strand, counting down.
ATTGATCTGAATGGTTATCTTGGTAATGAAATGGCACGGCTGACTGGCAAGAGTCGCATTCTGGTTATTAACCATGAAGGAATTTATTCGGGCCTTATTGTCGACGAGGTAATGGGTCTGAAGCATTTTCTTGAAGAGGAATATACGCAGGAAGAGGTGGTTGTGGACGCTATGCTGCAGCCATATATCGCTGGTGGTTATCGCAGCAACGAGCAGGTGTGGGGGGTTTTCAGTCTGTTTGTTCTGGCTGACTCACAGCAATTTTTACAGGCAGCTGTTTGATCGGACTTTCGGGGAACAGTGTTTATTCAGATTTTAATTTTGCAAGTGAACTGATGGGTCAGGAGATAGACCATGAAAACGATGTTTGATGAGAAGAAGCTGGGTGCTACCAACAGGATGAAGGTTCTGACCTTCTTTATGCTGTGTGCGATTTGCGCAATGGCCTGGACCTTTGTAAATGTTGGCAAGCAGGTCGAGCAGGACCAGGCAAGACTGGCAGATGTTGGTGAGCAACTGGTGTTGTCTCAACGCGTTGCCAAGTACGCGCTGGCTGCGACCACGGGTGACTCGGATGCCTTCAACAAGATGGAGATATCCAAGAACGAGTTCGGCCAGATCCTGGGCGAACAGATGTCCGAGTTCGGCGAATCAACCGGGGAAAGTAAAACCCCCGAGAGTGCTGCCCTGATCAAGCTGGATAATCGCTGGAGCGGCTTTCGCTACAACATCGACGCGGTGCTGGAAGGTCAGTTCCTGATTATGGCGATGAGCGAGGCGACCAGCCTGATGAGTGAGATTATGCCGCAGCTCATGGAACATACGCAGGGCATTGTTAGCGAGCTAATGAAAACTGATGCCAGTGCCGAGCAGGTCAGGTTGGCGAGTCAGCAGGCAGTACTTGGCCAGCGCATCGTAAACAGCCTGAATGCGGTCATGACCGGCCAGGGTACCGAGTCTGCCGCAGTGGCATTCGCAGCGGATACCAGGGAATTCGGTCGTGTACTTGACGGGTTCATGCGTGGTACCGGTGGTATCACCCAGCTGAAGGGTAGAACCCTGCAGTCAAAGATCCAGAATATCGCGCTGTTGTTCAGTCGCGTCAGTGACAATGTTGGCTCTATCGTTGAAAACGCCGAGGAACTGGTCAGTATTCAGGCAGCAGCTGCAGAAATTACCGGCCAGAGTGAGGCCCTGTTTGACGCGGCAAGCAACCTGAAAACAGTACTTGTTGACGGCCAGAAGGGGAATTTTGTATCCAATGAACTGGCGTATTTTCTGGGTGCAGTCGCACTCCTGATCCTGCTGTTTATGGCGTACGAAACACTGATTGCACAGCGCAAGCGAAGCCAGGTTGTAGAAGCAGAGAACAGTGCCAACCAGGAAGCGATTATGCGCCTGCTGAATGAAATCGGCGATCTGGCTGCGGGTGACCTGACCGTGACTACCACGGTGACCGAGGACTTTACCGGTGCAATATCCGACTCGATCAATGTGACGGTTGAGTCGCTGCGAGGTCTGGTCAAGACAATTAACGACACGTCTTCGCAGTTGTCGGGTTCTGTGCAGGAAACCGAGCAGATAGCCAATCAGCTTTCTACTGCGAGCAAGAAGCAGTCCGAGGATATTACGGTTGCGGGTTCTGCAATTGTAGAAATCTCCGGTTCAATGGAAAGTGTGTCGAAAGAAGCGAGCGAGTCAT
>JAOUCV010000081.1 GCA_029859555.1 Gammaproteobacteria bacterium | reverse complement strand
ATTCCATGCCATCCACTCAAGTAATTGTTTTTAATTAATAATGAAAGGACAGCTGCTGCCATGCTGCAGCGGTTTGCACCTGCATAGTGCGCCACATATCCAACCCGGTGCAGCACATACGGGAGTATGCCGACAGCAAAATCCTCCAATCACATGACTTATCCCGGATACTGTGATGCTCAGGAATTGTGCGCCAGGGAAGTGCGCGAACATGCGTGTGGCAGCTAAATCAATACATCCGCAGCAGCGATAACCTCGCCGGCCACTTAACCGATACGTCGATTACGATCCATCGACAATTTACGCAGCAATTGATAAGCCGTGTTTTCATTGACACCGCGCTGGCGCATGATAATTCCCCTGGCTTTCACAGCATCATTGATAGAGATTTGCAGGGCATCTTCGGTGAACAACACTACCGGTAAAAAGCAAATGCTGTTCAGTAAACGTATCTTTTTCAAGATTGCATCATCAATGCGCGGTGCAATCAACAAGGCAGCGTCTGCCTGCAAATCTGTTAACACGATTGATAACTGCTGATAACCGCATTCAGCGCTTATCTGCCAGCCAGCCTTGCAGGCCGCCTTGATATGAGGGGTGCTTTGTCCAGGCCGTTCGGAAACCGCCAGCAAATTCATTCACTACTCCATGAAAATGTAATCACAACAAGGCACACAAATTTCATGCCAGTATCTATTAAAGAAGATTTGCAAAAAATGAATCAGCACCTTGCCAAACTGACCCGGACTGATCACTGGATTTGTGCACATTACAAAGCGCCAACGTGAAGCAATACCAGCACATGCATCCGTATGAAGCCATTGGCTGGTTAGAGTGCCCACAAGGCATCACTCCAGCCGCTCTGTGAATTACTGCATATAAAGGTGCGCACCGCGTTCGCCCTGCTTCATTGTGGGGCATGCAGTGGCTCGTACTAAAAAAACAACCTTCTACTGCTGCACCAATAAATCGCTAATAATCAATATTTTGCATATTAGTTTTTACTTTTTTGCGGACACTGGTACAGACCTTGCACTGGAAAGCTGTATTCATTGTTAAGCAAACACAAGGTCCTCATGAAAGAACAATTGGTACTGGTAGGCAACGGCATGGCCGGGGTACGCACCCTCGAAGAACTGCTGAAGATTGCACCTGATAAATACGATATCACGGTGTTTGGCGCCGAGCCTTACGGCAACTACAACCGCATCATGCTCTCCCCGGTACTTGCCGGCGAGAAGACCATCGATGACATCATGCTCAATGATGAGCAGTGGTACCTCGACAATGGCATTACCCTGCATAAAGGCAAGTCAGTCGCAGAAATCGACCGCATAAATAAAAAGGTTGTCGCCGAAGACGGCACAGCTGCCCGTTATGACCGGCTGTTGCTGGCAACTGGTTCCAACCCCTTCATGATCCCGGTACCCGGCAAGGACAAGGATGGCGTCATCGCCTTCCGCGACATCCATGATGTCGATACCATGCTGCAGGCATCGAAACATCACAAAAAAGCCGTCGTAATTGGCGGTGGTCTGCTGGGACTGGAAGCCGCCAACGGCCTGATGAAACAGGGCATGGATGTGACCGTCGTACATTTGCTGGATTCACTGATGGAACGCCAGCTGGACAAGCCCGCCTCTGCACTGCTGAAGGCATCACTTGAAGAACGCGGCATGAACTTCCTGATGGAAGCAGCTACAGAAGAAATTATTGGCAACGGCCACGCACAGGGTGTGCGCTTTAAAGACGGCACCGAGGTGAAAGCTGATCTGGTAGTAATGGGTGTCGGCATTATCCCCAATACAGAACTCGCAAAAAAGTCCGGCTTGCATTGTGAACGCGGCATCGTCGTCAACGACGTCATGCAGACCTTTGATCCGGCTATATATGCCGTCGGTGAATGCGCACAGCACCGCGGCATCGCCTATGGACTGGTTGCGCCCCTGTTTGAACAGGGCAAGGTCGCAGCCAACCAGCTCGCCAGCCTTGGTTACGCCTGCTACCAGGGCTCGGTAACATCCACCAGGTTGAAAGTCACCGGCATAGACCTGTTTTCCGCTGGCGATTTCAATGAATCCGAGGATGACGAGGTCATGATATTGCAGGATCCGGCATCCGGCACCTACAAGAAACTGGTCATCAACAATGACCGCATCAAGGGTGCCGTACTCTATGGCGACACCATGGATGGTACCTGGTATTTCCAGCTAATGCGTGAAAACACCGGCATTGCTGACTTTCGCAACACTATCCTGTTCGGTCAACATGATCTCGGCGATGCCGGGCACGGTGACGAAACCCGCATAATGGCACTGTCTGACGATGCCGAGATCTGCGGCTGCAACGGCGTTTGCAAGGGCGACATTGTCAGCGCCATTTCAAAACATGGCCTGTTCACCCTGGAAGATGTACGCGCACAGACCAAGGCGTCCAGCTCCTGTGGTTCCTGTACCGGCCTGGTGGAAGCATTGCTGTCCTGCACTGTCGGTGAAGGTTATGACGCCTCACCGAACAAGAAAGGTATGTGCAAATGTACCGATTACAGCCATGACGAAGTCATCACGGCCATCAAGCAAAATGAGCTGAAAACAATACCAGCCGTGCACGACTTCCTCGAGTGGAAATCAGCAGATGGTTGTGCCGCCTGCCGACCGGCACTGAATTACTATCTGCTGGCCTACTGGCCAGGTGAATACAAGGATGATGCGCAGTCACGCTTCATCAACGAACGCGCCCACGGCAATATTCAAAAAGACGGCACTTATTCGGTGATACCGCGCATCTTTGGCGGTGAAACCTCGGCAGAGCAACTAATGGCACTGGGGCGAATTGCTGAAAAGTGGAACGTACCCACCGTCAAGTTCACTGGCGGCCAGCGCATCGATATGCTGGGCCTGAAAAAAGATGAACTGCCGGGCATCTGGGGCGACCTTGCGGAAGCCGGATTTGTTTCCGGTCATGCCTATGGCAAGGCACTGCGTACCGTGAAGACCTGTGTCGGTTCGGAATGGTGTCGCTTTGGAACACAGGATTCCACCAGCCTTGGAATTGAGCTGGAAAAGATTACCTGGGGCTCGTGGATGCCGCACAAATACAAACTGGCGGTATCCGGTTGCCCGCGTAACTGTGCCGAAGCGACTATCAAGGACTTTGGCGTGGTGTGTGTTGATTCCGGCTATGAGTTACATGTCGGTGGTAACGGCGGTATCAAGGTACGTGTCACCGACCTGCTCTGCAAGGTTGAAACCGGGGAGCAGGTATTCGAATACGTCGGTGCCTTTACCCAGCTATATCGCGAGGAAGCACATTACCTGGAACGCACTGCACCGTGGGTGGAGCGTGTCAGTCTGAGTTACATCAAGAAACGTTTGCTGGAAGACGCGGCCGGCCGCAAGGCACTGAATGAACGCTTCCTGTATTCCCAGCAATTTTCGCAGATCGACCCATGGAAGGAACGCGCCGAAGGGATTGAGGCACATGAATTTACACCTTTAAAGATTACCGGCTGAATCAATTACATCTGACTTTATATACGAACGAGAAATCATCATGAGCAACTGGACAGAAATTGCAAAGCTGGAAGATATCCCGAGGCTGGGTTCTCGCGTACTGACGACAGACACCATGAACATCGCACTGTTTCGCACCGCAACTGACGAGGTTTTCGCCATCAGGGATGAATGCCCGCATAAACAGGGTCCGTTATCACAGGGCATCGTACACGGCACCTCGGTCACCTGCCCGCTGCATAACTGGAAAATCGATCTTGCCAGCGGTGAAGCTCTTGGTCCCGACGAAGGCTGCACTAATACCTTCGAAACAAAAATAGAAGATGGCCGTGTGTTTCTTGCATTAGCCGCAGCAAATGAAGCAGCAGCCTGAAGGGTGTTGCTACCGGCAAATCAAAACATCATGACCTCTGATTAAATTAACCCGCTGGTAATATATCGCGGCTTAACAGGGAACCAGACAATGTTATTCGGACGTAAAAAAAAGAACCCGATCAAAATAGCCGACAAGGGCGTCAGGGAATGGCGTTATGCGACCTGTGGCTATTGCTCAACCGGGTGTTCCATTGAGGTTGGCCTGAATGCAGACAATGAACCGGTAGCCTCTCGAGGCGTCGCCGATGCCGATGTCAACCGTGGCAAACTCTGCATCAAGGGCATGTTTGAACATGAACTGTTCCGCAAGACCGCCGGACGAGGCAACAAGCCGTTAATCCGCGATAACCGCTGGGATGAATTTCGCGAGACCAGCTGGAACGAGGCGCTGGAAAAGACTACGGATGAAATAAAGCGCATCCAGCAGGACTATGGCCGTGATGCCTTCTCAATTGTTTCCACCGGACAGATCATGACCGAGGAGTTTTACACGCTGGGTAAACTGGCACGTGGTGTGGTCGGCACCAATAACTATGACGGCAACACCACCCTGTGCATGTCTTCAGCCGTGTCCGGTTACAAACGCTCTTTCGGCTCGGACGGCCCACCCGGTTGTTACGATGACTTTGAACATACTGACTGCCTGCTGGCATTTGGCTCCAACCTGCCGGAGCAGCACCCGATCATTTACTGGCGTCTGCAAGAGGTTCGCGAAAAGCGCAAGTTCCCTGTTATCGTAGTGGATCCGCGTGTCACCATGTTTGCCCAGAATGCCGATATCCATCTGCCAATCTCACCGGGTACCGACCTGGTATTACTCAATGCACTGGCACACGTAATTCTTGAGGAAGGCCTGCAAGACAGCGCCTATATTGAAGCCCACACCGATGGTTATGAAGGCTTCGCAAAACTGGTCGAACAATACGACCCGGTCTCGGCAGCAAGGATCTGCGGTATTGATGAAGACACTATTCGCAACGTCGCCCGCGTCTACGGCAACGCAGGCGCTGCCATGTCGATCTGGACCATGGGCATCAACCAGAGCACACATGGCTCCGACGGCGTGGTCGCTATCAACAATCTGAACCTGATTACCGGCAACATCGGCAAGCCTGGCGGCACTTCACTGTCCATTACAGGGCAATGCAATGCCATGGGTACCCGTGAGTGGTCCTCCTGTTCCGGCTTGCCCGGTTACCGGGCACTGGAGAATGACCAGGACCGCAAGGACATTGCCGAATTCTGGGGCATTGAGGAAGAGTTCTTCCCGCAAAAACGCGGCATGTTCATGACCGACATCCTGCCTGCCATTGAAGCCGGCCAGATCAAGGGACTGTGGCTGGTCGCCACCAACCCGATGACCTCCATGGCGAACACGCAACGAATACGCAAGACCCTCGAGAAACTGGAATTCCTGGTGGTACAGGATGCCTATGGTGATGTCGAAACCAATGAATACAGTCACGTGTTCCTGCCAGCTGCGGTGTGGGCAGAAAAGGAAGGCTGCTTCACCAATACCGAACGGCGCGTCAACCTGATACGTAATGTCTGTGAACCGCATGGCGACTCGAAAACCGATTTGTGGATTTTTAATGAAGTTGCCAGTCACTTCGAGCGTGGTCGTAAAATCAATTTCCCGGAAACCGCTGAAGGTGTATTCGAAGAACTAAGAGACCTGTCCAGAGGACGCATGCTCGACTATTCGGGCATGACCTACGACAGGATTGAAGCCAACCGCGGCATCCAGTGGCCCTGCAATGAAGACAATGCACCCGAAGGTTCGCAACGCCTCTATTCCGATGGAAAATTCCAGCATACCAATGGCAAGGCACAGTTAATCGCGCTGCCTTTCTTTGACAACAATGAATGCCCAGACGAAGAGTATCCGTTCTGGCTGAACTCCGGGCGCGTGGTCGAGCACTTTCATACCCGCACCCGCACCGGCAAGGTCGGGAATGGCAACAAGTTCAGTCCGACACCCTATATGGAAATGAACCCGGATGCCGCAGCCGATCTTGGTATTGAGCACAGCAGCTATGCACGCCTGACCTCGCGTCGCGGCGATGCCGTGGTAATGGTGCAGTGCACCCAGCGGGTACCGCGCGACATGGTATTCATCCCGTTTCATTACCATGAATGTGTCAACCGGTTATCGCTGGGCCTGCTTGACCCGCATTCGCGACAACCCGCCTACAAGCAGTGCGCCGTGAGCATTGAGGCGATCGCTGACCAGAATGCCGCAGCTGTGCGCAACCTGGCTGCGAGGGCATTTTGATGATGGCAGCTGCAGATTATTTTTTAACAGGGAGTTTCTATGTTTGAACCGCGCCCCGGGGAACCGGCCTACGCCTTCGTACCCGTTGTCGAGGCACCGGCTATCAATCGCTACGGAAAATCAATTGAAACCGTACCGGATGGCGACCCGCTACGCGGCCAGTCACTGAATATTAACGGTGACAGCAGCGTCTCCGATAACCCGAACCGCTACAAGCAACACGGCTTTTATTTCAACGCCGACAACTGCATAGCCTGCCATGCCTGCGAAGCCGCGTGTTCGGAGAAGAACGACCTGCCCGCGCATATTGCCTTTCGCGCGGTTGGTTATGTTGAAGGTGGCTCGTATCCCGCCTACCAGCGCATGAACATCTCCATGGCCTGTAATCATTGCGATGACCCTGTCTGTCTGAAGGGATGCCCGACGCTTGCCTACACCAAGTTCGCCGAGTATGGCGCGGTACTGCAGGACCCGGATATCTGTTTTGGCTGCGGATACTGCACCTGGGTATGTCCCTACAATGCGCCACAACTCGACACGCAGGCAGGCCATGTATCAAAGTGCAATATGTGTGTTGACCGGCTGGAAGTCGGACTGAAACCGGCTTGTGTATCCGCCTGCCTTGCCGGCGCCCTCGACTTCGGCATCATTGAAACCACGCCGGATAATCGTGACCAGCTGGAGACACGTATACCCGGCTTCCCGACACCGGAGATCACTCATCCGAACATCCGCTTTCAGCAAACCCGCAGTCTACCACGCGAGATGAAACGCACTGACAGCATGCCGCTGCGCTACGAGCGCGACCAGCAGCAACAGGGCGAGGCCTACAAGCCGAAGGTAGACGAGTCCGGCGCCGGCCGATCATGGAATCTGAAAAAATTGAGCACCCGGGAAGACCCACTGGTGATTTTCACGCTGATTTCACAGGCCGTTATCGGCGCCTTCATCACCCTGTTTGCAGCTCCGCTGCTCGGCTTTGAAAGCCTGCGCATGGCCAGTCACCCGACTGCAATGTCCTTGTTACTGTTTGGTCTGATTGGTATACAAACGCTGGCACTGGTGTTATCGACCATGCACCTCGGCCGACCACACCGCTTTTACCGGGCATTTAATAACCTGCGTCACTCACCGGTGAGCCGGGAGGTGGCCGGTATCGCGGTGTTCTACAATTTCCTCGGCGCCTACACCCTGCTAAGCGGCTTACCCATGCTGTTCGAATGGTTACCCGCCGGGCTAAGCGCCGGACTGATACATGTAAGTGGCTGGGGTGCAGTTTTCTCTGGCATTGCTGCGCTGTATTTCATGCACAGCATCTATCGCATCCCGGCCCGCCCCTTCTGGAATCACTGGCAGGTATTGACCTCGTTCTACGGCAACATGCTGGCACTGGGACCACTGGTCGTTGTGATGGTTTATACAGTTGCCCGGGTTTTACAGGGTCTGCCATGGGCAACTACTGTCAATAGCTTTGCCTGGATCATTCTTGCCGGTGTGGGACTGGAGGCCCTTGGGCTGGTACAACAGGCACGCCATCTGCGATCGAACGGCGGTGAAGGCATGGCCTCGCATTATCAACAGTGTACGAAATTCGGCATGACCTACCTGTTTCGTAACACCGGGCTGGCCTTATCCATGCTGCTGCTGGTGCTGATCGGCCTGCTAAACCCCGCCGGCAATATCGGCCTGATATTATGGGGAATAACAGCGGCGGTTATTACCATGACAGCATTAGTCGGTCGCGCACTGTTCTACGCGCTGGTTATTCCAACCAGCATGCCTGGCGGATTTTTCTGGCGCAACAAGGGCTTCGAGGAACACGCCCGTGAAACAGGACTGGCCGAGATGCCGCAGGCTGGCGTACTCCCGAATTGCCATTAAAAATACTCAGCATCAGCAGGAGCACCCCCACTTCAAAACGCCTCGCCGATATCCGCAACGAACTTGAACGCAGTGTATTTCTTAGCGTTTACAACTCGCGCAGGCAACGCCTGCGCCGTATCATGGCGCGTATAATCCTCACCATTAAACATGGCGTGCGTGGTATATTATTCAGCTGGCCACTGTACCTGTTGCCGCTTGCGGCATGGTCAATAAAAGCCACCTATCTGCAGCTAATCCTGTTGTTGTTATTACCGGGCGTTTATATTTCCGGCGTGATACTGGTGCGCGGCGTGCGCGAAGACTACAACAACCATGTTGAGGGTTACCTGTTGCAACCGGGCTTTCCCGGCCGCCTGCTGTTTCCGGGAAACTTCGTCACATGATCTCAGCCATGCTCTGCTTTGATGCCTTTAGTGGCACAGGAAAGCCA
>JAOUCV010000403.1 GCA_029859555.1 Gammaproteobacteria bacterium | reverse complement strand
TTGAAATAAAAACATCAACCGACCAGTCAGGGTTTCTGGCCACTGCAACACCAATGAGCGGTGCTACCAGCATAAAGACCGCACCGCGCGCAGCCCACAAATTCATATCAAGCTGATTAAACAACAGCGCCTGTGCGTACATAAAGAAATCGTAGGCAAACATGCCGCCTATACCCAGGCAAAGAAACTTTATGCCCCAGCGCTGCTCAGGTCGGGTATTGCGGTATAGATTCTCAATCAGAAACAGCCCGGCGACAGACAATAATACATAGCCGAGAAAAGAGTACTTGAGGACAACATCATCGGGTGGAAAAGTATTCGGGAAATATGGCGCCAGTAACGGCACAAAAATCATTACTGCTGAGAGCAGGTAAACCTGCAAGGCAACCAGCCCCACCCGCTTTTGCGCCCGCTTCATCAGCCCGTGAAGGAAGACAACCCAAACGACAAAATGTAGCGGCTCCACAACCCGCAACACCCATGCTGAAGGCACGTCCCAGCCAGCCCAGGCGGCATGCATCCCGCACCACAACAGCGTGACAGAAACCGCCACCAGCAGCAGACCACCCTGCACACGGCCACGCCAGCCAGTCAGCAGTAAACCGCCCAGCACCAGGTAGGCCAGGAAGCCCAGCGCGTAACTGGTCAGACCGACATTAATCACCTGCAACTCCATTCATAGCGCTTGCCAAAAACAGGTGGCGAAGGATGTTCCGGAAAAGTCATGCAAGCATTGGATACAGGATCAGTTCTAATGCGCACCCTGCCCTGCAAGCACAACCCGTATTGTCTGAACAATAATCAGCAAGTCCAGAAAAATACTGTAGTTTTTCACGTAATACAAATCATACTCAAGCTTCTCATAGGCATCTTCCAGTGAATCGCCATACTGGTAGCATACCTGTGCCCAGCCAGTCAGACCCGGCTTCACCCGGTGCCTCTCACGGTAATAGGAATGATCTTTCTCCAGATTCCCGACAAATTCGGGACGCTCCGGGCGCGGCCCGACAAAGCTCATGTCGCCTTTCAGAATATTGAAGATCTGGGGCAATTCATCCAGCCTGACCTTGCGTATAAACCCGCCTACCCGCGTCACCCGCATATCGTTTTTCTCGGCCCAGCGTGCCACACCATCATCCTCTGCATTGGTTCCCATACTGCGAAACTTGTAGATGGTAAAGTCCTTGTTACCTTCACCAACCCGGACCTGCTTGTAAATAACCGGCTCCATGCCGCGACTTTCAAACCAGACTGCCGCCGCAACCAGCACCATAACAGGAAGAAAAATCGGCAATAACAACAAGCTGACAAATACGTCAAACACGCGCTTGGTGATCAGCCGAACTGTACTGACCCGAAATCCGTCGGACAGAAATAACCAGCTCGGATTCATCAATTCAAGATTTACTTTGCCGGTTTCCCGTTCAAAAAACGTCAGCAAATCGACGACATCTACACCTTCCATTTTGCAATCCAGCAAATCGGTAACCGGCATCCCCTTGCGCCTGTCATCAACAGCCAGCACAATTTCATCGACCCGGCCTTCTTTCACAATCTCTCGCAGCGGCCTGTCATACTGAATAAGAGTCTGATCATTCACATGCTTGTCGTCGCCACCAATCTGAACATAGCCAACCACATTCACACCCATCAGGGGTGTATTTTTCAGCAATTTCTCAATCGTGCTGGCACGCTTCCCTATACCCAGCACCAGTGCACGCCGCTTGAATATACTGTGATCGACCATACTCAAAAAGAAAGCGCGTACCCCAATAATCCCCAGCAATGACATTGCCAATACCAGCAGGGTCGCACCACGCCACAAGGATGTTTCCGGTGCCAGGTAAAACAAAACACTTAACGGAAAAATAGAAAACAGGAAGCAGGCAACAACACGCAATAGCATGTTTGAGTAGCCATCCATAAACCAGGAGGCACGATCGTACAAACCAAAGGCGACCATGCTGACCATCATCACCACGGTATAAGTGAGGGCCTTCATCTCCAGTGGCCCGAAATACTCAGCGACTGTTTGTGCATCACCCGAAAAACGCAAGTGCACGCCCGCATAAAAAGACAGCACGAACACCAGCACCTCGAAAAAACCGAGCATCAGAAATGAAGCAGGAATATAATGACGAAAAATCCGGAAAGATTGCACGGGACTAACGCTCCGGCCGGGTCAAAAATACCTGGCTTTCCATGTACCCGGCAACTGGAGAATGAACTCTACTCTGCATGCTTTTCCCTGTCCCTGTAAATCAAGGCATCTGCTTCTGATTAACGGCTTATCCTGACAAAACATGAACTTCAGTACAGTCACAGCCTTGTATCCAGATAACTACTGGAGAATTATATCAAAATATAGTTATGTTCTTATTTAAAATTTTCTGCACCGCCCAAACTGTCGCACACGATCAAATCGATTTTACTCAACACGGTTTGGATCAGGTCAGATAAGCATCTTGTGTCAAGATAATTTACATATATATCATGCT
>JAOUCV010000080.1 GCA_029859555.1 Gammaproteobacteria bacterium | reverse complement strand
GCGCATCAGCTGCATGCGCAATTCGGAATTCTTGTGTTGTGTCTGTGCCAGCTGTTCTTCGAGGGTGGCGCTGGTTTCGGTCATGGAACGCGCCAGCTCTTCGGCCTGGTGCTCGGACTCGATAGTTGCACGCAACTCCTGCACCAGGTCCCAGTTACGCAACACCAGCACGGTACTTGCCATCATGAAGATCATCACCACGACCATCATGATGTCGGTAAACGACGGCCAGAAGGTGTCACCACCGGTTCCTGCATCAGCAGTACGCCGCAGATCAATAAAGGCTTCGTCCATCGTCAGTCGTCGTTGCCCGGCAGACGGAAGCCCTGGCGCAACAGCGTCTTGATACCGTCAACACTTGTCGAGACACCCTGCATCTGCTGCCCCAGCTCCGCCGCAACACTGTTCAAGCGGGTACCCGCCTCTGCATATTCCTGCTGGATAACGCGCATGCCCTGCGCTGCTTCGCGCAAGCCGTGAATCAGGCCCGACACCTCGTGCAGCATGCTTTCACTGTCACGGGAGTATTGCGGCAGCAGGTACACCGAGGTCACTTCCTCCACGCCGCTGAGAAAATGTGTCTGTGCATCGCTCAGCTTGAGATAGAAATAACCGTAGAACAGATAGCACAGGATTGCGGTAATCGTGGTCGACAGCGCCGTTGACATGCCATGAATAATCAGCCCCATGGAACTGCTGTCCTGCGCACTGTCCAGCAGGTTCGAAGCACCCACCAGCGCCACTGACAGCGACACAATGGTGCCGAATACGCCGGTCAGAATCAGGATATTACTGACGTAACGGGTAAAACTGGTACGCGCACTCTCGTCGGCCTGCAGCGTGGCGGCCAGCGCACTGTGATTAATGCGGGCATGCTGTTCGCTCAGTTTCTGAATGGTGGCATGGCGCCGCGCGATCACCGACTTCGCATTCACGCCCTTCATCAACTTCTCGGGATCACTGCTAAACTGGCGCACAAACCTTACCAGCGCCACCTCTTCCTGCATGTACCAGGACAGGCTGGTGATAATCTTTATCAGGCCGAGCGCGAACACCACCAGGATGGCACCGTTGACGAGCATACCAACCGGTGTCTGCTGGTTCTTGAGATAAAGCTCGTTGATGAACTGGTAGTTTGCCACCAGGGCAACGGCAACAACCGCACCGAGGACAATCAGCCGTATCAGCATACGCCGGCTGAAATTACTTCTGGACTCAATCATGGACACAATCCTTCGCTACCTTCAATAAACTGCGATCCCTGCAGGTCGCAGGGGTATGGTAAAAACGTCTCACAGCCAACACCACTTCACTGCGGCAGAACTGAAAATCCTTAAATCCCGTCGCTAGGACTCGGCAACAAACCCGAAAGCCCTGTCGTGCACATACACCAGCTTGCAGGTCTCCACATACTTGGCATCGTGAATACGCCCCGCCCTGATATAGCCGGTATCACCCTTGTTGAGGGTAATCTGCTCGCCATCAGGTACCAGCCCGTCGCCTGACCTGTTGAAAAACTGGATGGTCATTTTGCCTTCCACCACAACCGTCATGTCATCACCCGGATGTGAGTGCGGCGGTTCTTCAGAGCCGGCCTCCCAGCGCTCCAGCATCACCTCTACACCCTCGGCATTGCCGGGACAGGTGGTTCTGACAGTAAAACCGGCCGGTGTATCAGGAACACTGACATGGTTATCCCAGACGGCACTGCTATCACCCGTGACCTCTTTTGTAGCCTCAACACTCATCCTCATCCCCCGATTTTTCTGATTAAGCCCCTCCCCCCGAAGGGGGAAGGGACGATCATTTGTGCAGCAGTCTATATCTAATTAAACAGCAGTTACATACAGCCTGCTGAATCCGGACCGTTACAGGCCCGCCCCTCAGCAGGATCAGGCCTTCTGGTAGATCTCGGAACCGGACTGCTTGAACTGGTCGGCCTTCTCGGCCATGCCCTTTTCAACGGCGATACCGATATCACCAATACCCTGGCTGGCGGCGTAATCACGCACATCCTGACTGATCTTCATGGAACAAAACTTCGGTCCGCACATGGAACAGAAGTGTGCCACCTTGGCAGAATCCTTGGGCAAGGTGGCGTCATGAAACTCGCGCGCCTTCTCCGGGTCCAGGCCGAGGTTGAACTGGTCCTCCCAGCGGAACTCGAAACGCGCCTTGGAGAGCGCATTGTCGCGTATCTGCGCACCCGGATGTCCCTTGGCAAGGTCGGCCGCATGGGCAGCAATCTTGTAGGTGATAATGCCTTCGCGTACGTCGTGCTTGTCCGGCAAACCGAGATGCTCCTTGGGCGTCACGTAGCACAGCATTGCCGTGCCGTACCAGCCAATCTGTGCCGCACCAATCGCAGAGGTGATGTGGTCATAGCCGGGGGCTATATCCATGGTCAGCGGACCGAGCGTATAGAACGGTGCCTCGTGACAATCATCCAGCTCCTTTTCCATGTTTTCCTTGATCATCTGCATCGGTACATGGCCGGGGCCCTCGATCATCACCTGCACATCATGTTGCCAGGCAATCTTCGTCAGCTCACCGAGAGTCTCCAGCTCGGCGAACTGCGCGGCATCATTGGCATCGGCAATCGATCCCGGGCGCAGCCCGTCGCCCAGCGAAAACGACACATCATAGGCCTTCATGATTTCGCAAATATCCTCGAAGTGCGTATAGAGAAAACTTTCTTCATGGTGCGCCAGGCACCACTTCGCCATGATGGAGCCGCCACGGGAAACGATACCGGTGACACGGCTGGCCGTCATCGGCACCCAGGCAAGCCGCACACCGGCATGGATGGTGAAGTAGTCAACACCCTGTTCTGCCTGTTCGATCAGGGTATCGCGAAAGATCTCCCAGCTCGGTCCTCGGCGACGCCATTGACCTTCTCCAGTGCCTGGTAAATCGGCACGGTACCCACAGGTACCGGTGAATTACGCAGGATCCACTCACGGGTTTCATGGATATTCTTGCCGGTAGAAAGGTCCATCAGGGTGTCGCCACCCCAGCGCGCTGACCACACCATTTTTTCAACTTCCTCGGCAATGGAGGAGGTCACCGCCGAGTTACCGATATTGGTATTGACCTTCACCAGGAAGTTGCGGCCGATAATCATCGGCTCCAGTTCCGGGTGGTTGATGTTGGCAGGAATGATGGCTCGGCCACGCGCGATTTCAGCGCGTACAAATTCGGGCGTTACCCGGTCAGGGATACTGGCACCAAAACTGTTGCCCGGGTGCTGCTTCAGAAGACCGCTGTCCTGCATCTGTTCCAGCAGCAGGTTCTCGCGGATGGCAGCAAACTCCATTTCCGGTGTAATGATGCCCTGTTTCGCATAATGCATCTGCGAGACATTGCAGCCGCTCAGCGCGCGGCGCGGCTTGCGAATATGTTCAAAGCGCAGGTGTGCCAGTTCCGGATCAGCCTGGCGTTCATGACCAAATTCCGAGCTCGGTCCGTCCAGCAGCCCGGTATCGTTGCGCTCATCAATCCAGCCGGCGCGCACATCCGGCAATCCGGCCATCAGGTCGATCGATGCGTCCGGATCAGAATAAGGACCGGAGGTATCATAGACGGTAATCGGCGGGTTCTTCTCGACCCCGAAACTGGCCGGTGTGTCGTCCTGCCGGACCTGCCGCATCGGTACGCGGATATCAGGGCGAGAACCTTCTACATAGATTTTTGCAGAGTTGGGGAACGGTCGGGTAACATCTTCCGACAACTGCGTGGTTTTTTTAATAAATTCTTCCGGGATCGCACTCATCTGGCCGCCCTCGCGCGTATTATGGATACAGAAATGGATACAAGGCTGGCAGATGCGTGAGCTTCCCTACGCCGGCATGACCCGGGTCAGGTTCCAAGGGACTGTCTCAGCCCGTTAAGGGCACCCCCAGCTGGGGACACACGTTAACGAAAGGGTGTTTTATTTGCAAGAAAATAATCCCCACCCGGAATAATAACCTTATGTTTTATATAATAAAGGCCAGTATTACCCCGGTCAGATTATTGCCAGTTCAAGGCAAACCCCGTACCCTTGGCGTCCTTAAAAAATCAACGGGTACTGCAACATCATGAACCAGAGTGAAATCGAACAAGCACGCTTCAATATGATCGAGCAGCAAATCCGCACCTGGGATGTACTCGATCAGCGCGTCCTGGATGTAATGAACAGCGTCCCGCGGGAACAGTTTGTACCGGAACATTACCGCTCACTCGCGTTTGCCGACACCAGTATTCCCCTGGGGCATGAACAGGTCATGATGGCACCCAAGCTTGAGGGGCGACTGCTACAGGCGCTGGCGATCACAGCCGACGATTCGATACTCGAAATCGGCACCGGCAGCGGCTACCTGACCGCTTGCCTTGCGCGGCTTGGAAAACACGTCACCAGCATCGACATTACAGCAGATTTCACCACGGCAGCCGCTGCGAAACTGGAAGCACAGGGTATCAGCAATGTCACCCTGGAAACCTTTGATGCTGCCGAAGGTATCGAGAGTGACAAGCGCTATGATGCCATCGCGGTCACCGGCTCCCTGCCTTTGCTGCAACAGCAGTTTCAGAAAAACCTCGCCGTTGGCGGTCGACTGTTTATCATTACCGGCTCACTGCCGATCATGGAAGCCAACCTGATTACCCGCGTTGACGAAAACCACTGGTCATCCGAATGTCTGCTGGAAACCTGCATCCCGCCGTTGTTGCATGCAGTCCGGCCGCAAGCCTTCGTATTCTGAAGCACCCGGGCCCGTTAGCTGCATGCGCGAACTGTCAAGCGACGAGTGCAAGACCTACCTGCAACAGGCCGTCGAAAAACCGCTGTTGCTTGATGTACGTGAACCCTGGGAATACCGTATAGTTCACCTTGAAGATTCGCGGCTGGTGCCGATGCGGGAGATACCGGAAACCGCCGGAGAACTCGATCAGGAACAGGAAATAATTGTTATCTGCCACCACGGTATACGCAGCCGTCACGTTGCCCTGTACCTGGAAAACCAGGGGTTCAGCAAGGTCATCAACCTGCGTGGCGGTATCGATGCCTGGGCACGCAATACCGACCGGCAAATGCCGACCTACTAGAGACATGATCTACGCCACCCCAAATCTGAAGTCGGCACTGTGGTTAATCGGTAGCCTGCTGGTCACGCTGTGCGCACCGGCACAGGCAGACGATCTTGTTTCGACATACCAGCTGGCGCTGGATTCAGACCCGCAATACCAGGCCGCCGTGGAAGCACACCGGGCCGCCCTCGAGGTGATTCCGCAAAGTCGTGCGGCCCTGCTGCCCAATATCGGCTTCAGCGGCGATGTCTCAAGAAACCGTTTTGACCCGAGAAACAGCAGCGATACCAGCTACTCCACCAACCAGACCTACAGTGTTGGCCTGCGCCAGGCGCTGTATCAGCGGGAACGCTTCCTGCAACTGGAGCAGGCCGACAATCGTGTGGTGCAGGCGGACGCGCAACTGGTCGCCGCACAGCAGGATTTGCTGTTACGTGTTGCCACCCGCTATTTCCTGGTGCTGGGTGCACAGGACAACGTCGCCTTTGTAGAGGCCGACAAGGAAGCCATCGCGCGCACCCTCGACCAGGCGCAACAACGTTTTGATGTCGGACTGGCAGCCATCACCGACACACTGGAAGCACAGGCCCGCTATGACATCGCGGTCAGTGATGCCATCAATGCGGAACGACTGCTTGATGACACCCGGGAAGCATTACGCGAACTGACCGGCGAATTACCGCTTGCACCGGAAGTGCTCAAGGCAGAAATCCCGCTAATAACCCCGGAGCCGGTTGACCAGGATGCCTGGGTCGCGGCCGCACTCGAACAAAACCCGCTGGTGCTGGCGGCACGGGCTGCCACCGAAGTCGCCAAGCAGGAAATACAGGTACAGAACTCCGGCCACTACCCGTCACTCGACATGGTCGCCGACTACAGCTACCGTGACACCCAGTTCGGCGGCTTCACGCCGCTGGAGCGCAACGACAGCGCCATCGGACTGCAACTGAGCCTGCCGCTGTATGAGGGCGGACTGGTGTCCTCACAAACCCGCCAGTCGCGCTATCAATATAACCAGGCACGTGAGGAGCAGGAAAAACAACGCCGCGCCACCGAGCGGCAAACGCGTGATAACTACCGCGGCATCATCTCCGGGATCAGCAAGGTCAGCGCACTAAAGAACGCCGTGGTCTCCAATGAAAAGGCCGTTGAGGCCGCGGAAACCGGCTTCGAGGTCGGCACCCGTGCGGTCGTGGATGTACTGGATGCGCAGCGTGAACTGCTGCGGGCACGCCGTGACCATGCCCGCTCCCGCTATGATTATCTGCTGGACACGCTGCGACTGAAACAGGCAGCGGGCATCCTGCATGAAACCGACCTGGTGCAAATTAACAACTGGCTTGAAGAATTCATCCCGGTGCCGTTACAGTGAACATGACCGCCAGCAACAAACTTTCATATCCTTGATTAACCAGTGTTTAAGCTGTTAGTGTTGGGGAGTTTGCCAAGTCTGTCAGACCATCACCTGAACCCTGATTAAATCGCTATTCGCGGGCTGATGGCCGCTCAGGCATAACTTGAAAAAAGGTAACGGAATCTTGAATATTCTAGGTATTTCAGCATATTACCACGACAGTGCAGCGGCACTGGTGCGTGACGGCAACATCATTGCCGCTGCGCAGGAAGAACGTTTCTCACGCAAGAAACATGACGCACGCTTTCCCGAGGGTGCCATTTCAAGCTGTCTTGAACAGGGCGGCATTGAACTGCGTGATATTGATGAAGTGGTTTTCTATGACAAGCCACTGGTCAAGTTCGAACGCCTGCTGGAGACCTACCTGACCTATGCCCCCAGGGGATTTCGCTCATTTATCGCCGCCATGCCGGTGTGGCTGAAAGAAAAGCTCTACCTGAAGACCACCCTGAAAAGAGAACTGGCAGCGCTGGGGGGGATGAAGGAAAAAGAACTGCCGAAACTGTTGTTTGCAGAACATCACCAGTCGCATGCCGCGTCTGCCTTCTACCCGAGTCCATTTGAAAGGGCCGCCGTCATGTGCCTTGATGGCGTCGGCGAATGGGCCACGACCTCTGTCTGGCTCGGTGATGGCCACAAGCTGACGCCGCAGTGGGAAATCGACTTCCCGCATTCTCTCGGCATGCTGTACTCGGCCTTTACCTACTACACCGGCTTCAGGGTCAACTCGGGTGAATACAAACTGATGGGGCTGGCACCCTATGGCGAACCGGAATATGTCGACCTTATTCTCGACAAGCTGATCGACCTGAAAGAAGACGGTACCTTTCGTCTCAACATGAAGTACTTCAACTACGCGACCGGTCTAACCATGACCAACAAGCGCTTTGCCAACCTGTTTGGCGCGCCGGCCAGAACACCGGAGACACAGCTGGCACAAAAGGAAATGGACATTGCCCGTTCCATCCAGGCAGTCACCGAGGAGGTCGTGCTGCGACTCGCACGCACGGTGCACAGGGAGTTGCAGGCAGACCACCTGTGCCTCGCCGGTGGTGTGGCGCTTAACTGCGTCGCCAACGGGCGCATCCTGCGTGAAGGCCCGTTCGAGGATATATGGATTCAACCGGCAGCCGGTGATGCCGGCGGCGCCCTCGGCGCCGCGCTGGTTGCCTGGCACGACTATCATGATGAACCCCGCACGGTAAACAGCCATGACAGCATGGAAGGCTCCTACCTGGGTCCCCGCTTCCAGGACAACACCATCAAATCGCAGCTGGACCAGATGAATGCCGTCTATGAACAGCTGGACGATAGCGGCATGGAAGACCGGCTGGGCGACATCCTCGCCGATGAAAAAGTAGTCGGCTGGTTCCAGGGGCGTATGGAATTTGGCCCACGCTCACTCGGTGGCCGCTCCATTATCGGTGACCCACGCAGCGCGAAAATGCAGTCGGTGATGAACCTGAAGATCAAGTACCGGGAGTCATTCCGGCCGTTCGCACCGGCAGTACTGGCTGAAGACGTAGCGGAATATTTCGAACAGGACCGGCCCAGCCCCTACATGCTGATCGTTGCACCGGTGAAGGAGAACCTGCGTACACCGATGACGGCCGAGCAGCAACAGTTATTCGGAATCGAGAAACTGAATGTACCGCGCTCGACCATCCCGGCGATCACACATGTGGATTACTCCGCCCGGGTGCAGACTGTTCACAAGGAAACCAACCCGCGCTTTCATGCAGTACTGGAAAGCTTCAAGCAGCGTACCGGCTGCTCGGTACTGGTAAATACCTCGTTCAACGTGCGTGGCGAACCCATTGTATGTACACCCGAGGATGCCTACCGCTGCTTTATGCGCACCGAAATGGATTACCTGGTCGTTGAAAACTTCATCATGGCGAAGGGCGATCAGCCGGCATGGGAAAAAGACGACTCCTGGAAAGACGAATTCGAACTGGACTGAGCATGGACAAAACAACTGTAAATTTAACCCCCGACAAGCAGGAACTGCGCAAATTCGGCCTGATTTTCGCCGGCATGTTCATCCTGT
>JAOUCV010000402.1 GCA_029859555.1 Gammaproteobacteria bacterium | reverse complement strand
CCCCGGGCTGCTGAATGCGGGCGACCTGCTGGTATTTAATGATACCCGTGTCATACCGGCGCGCCTGTGGGGGCATAAAGACAGCGGTGGCAAGGTCGAGGTGCTGGTCGAGCGTATCACTGGCCCACAGCAGGTGCTGGCTCATGTGCGGGCAAGCAAGTCGCCGCGTGCCGGTAGTAAGCTCCTGCTCGATCCCGATATTACCGTGCAGGTTATTGAACGTGTTGATGATTTGTTCAAGCTCGAGTTCACCGGTGACAACAGTGCGCTGGACACCTTGGAAGCCCATGGCCATATGCCGTTGCCGCCTTACATCGATCGTGAGGACGAACCGTGTGACCGGTCCAGGTATCAAACTATCTATGCGCAGACACCGGGCGCGGTTGCGGCGCCCACCGCGGGTCTGCATTTTGATGAAGGCATTATGTCGCAATTGCGTGAACGTGGCATCGATATGGCCTTTGTCACGCTGCATGTTGGTGCGGGCACTTTTCAACCGGTGCGCGTCGATAATCTTGAAGACCATGTCATGCACTTCGAGTATCTGGAAGTCGATGCGGCCGTCTGCGATAAAATCACCGCCACGCGCGAACGCGGCGGTCGGGTCGTGGCTGTCGGGACAACGGTGGTACGTAGTCTTGAAACGGCTGCCCGTGGCGGCCTGCCTCAACCTTACAGGGGCGAGACCAACCTGTTTATTACGCCCGGCTACCGCTTTCGGTGTGTGGATGCGATCCTGACCAACTTTCATTTGCCGGAATCGACGCTGTTGATGCTGGTATGCGCCTTTGCCGGGTATCAGCGCATGATGGCGGCCTACCGGCATGCCGTGGCCCGGGGTTACCGCTTTTACAGTTACGGGGATGCCATGTTTATCGAGTCCGGTGAGCAGGGCGGGAGCCTGACGGCGTGAAATTTTCCTGCTCACAAACGGATGGTCGGGCACGAAGGGGCCAGCTGGTATTCGATCGAGGCTTGGTGGAGACGCCGGCCTTCATGCCGGTTGGCACCTACGGGACTGTCAAGGCGATGACCCCGGAAGAGGTCAGCGGCACCGGGGCGCAGATTATTCTCGGCAATACCTTCCACCTCATGCTGCGACCGGGTACCGATGTTATCAAGCAGCACGGTAGCCTGCATGATTTTATGCACTGGGACGGTCCGATCCTGACGGATTCCGGTGGTTTCCAGGTATTCAGTCTGGATGCATTGCGAAAGATTACCGAGCAGGGTGTCACCTTCAGTTCGCCGGTGAATGGTGACCGGGTATTCCTGGGGCCGGAAGAGTCGATGCAGGTACAACGCGCGCTGGGCTCGGACATTGTCATGATCTTTGATGAATGTACGCCGTACCCGGCAAGCGTCAGTGAAGCACGGGATTCGATGCAGCTGTCACTGCGCTGGGCGCGTCGCAGTCGTGAGGCACATGCTGATAACCCTGCCGCGCTGTTCGGTATTGTTCAGGGGGGAATGTACAGTGATCTGCGTACAGCCTCGCTTGAAGGACTCCGGCAGATCGGTTTCGATGGCTATGCCCTTGGCGGGCTATCGGTCGGCGAAGCCAGGGAGGAACGTGAGCAGGTGCTCCGCCATACGGTCAAGGCCATGCCGGAGGCGGTGCCGCGTTACCTGATGGGCGTCGGCACACCGGAGGATATCGTCGAGGCCGTCACAGCGGGCATCGATATGTTTGACTGTGTGCTGCCGACCCGAAATGCCCGCAACGGTCATATGTATGTCAGCGACGGCATAGTGCGGCTGCGTAACAGCGCCAATAAAACCGACACTGGCCCGGTCGATGCCGCCTGTAGCTGCTATACCTGTCGTAATTACAGCCGCGCCTATCTGCACCACCTGGACAAGTGCAACGAAATTCTGGGTTCCCGCCTGAATACGCTGCATAACCTGACCTATTATCAGGATCTGATGGCCGGATTGCGGGCGGCGATCGCGGATCAGTCGCTGCTGGCCTTCCGCGAGGATTTTTACCGCAGGCGAGGCCAAATGCCGCCGTCTATGCCATAATACGGCGCTTTTAGCGGATCGTCCCGACCACGGGCAGTCCTGAGCGGGCTATGGGTCCGCAGAATTTGTATGAATACACAAGCGAGAGGAACAGCATGAATTTCTTTATTTCAGATGCACACGCAGCAGACGCAGCCGGCGGTGACCCGCTGACCAGTTTTTTACCCCTCATTATTATTTTTGTGGTGTTCTATTTCCTGCTGATTCGTCCGCAGACCAAAAAGGCCAAGGAACACAAACTGATGGTCGAGGCGCTGGCCAAGGGCGATGAAGTTACCACCAATGGTGGTCTGCTGGGACGGGTAACTAAAGTTGGCGATAACTTTATCGATCTGGAACTGGCGGAAGGTGTGGTCGTCAAGTTGCAGCGCCAGGCAGTTGGCAGTGTGTTGCCGAAAGGAACAATAAAAGGGCTGTAAGCCCGAAAGGATCGTTACGCTTATGATGAACCAGTATCCCGCGTGGAAATATTTGCTGTTAATTTTTATCGT
>JAOUCV010000079.1 GCA_029859555.1 Gammaproteobacteria bacterium | reverse complement strand
GGTTAACAGGTCGTCAAGCCCGTGAGCGGTATTAATACTGGAGACCACCTCGTAGAGAATTTGCAGCGATCTTTCTTCGATGTCCTGATCGTTAAATCTGGCGTTACCCTGTTTCCCGGATGGTTGTGATGACATGATAGTTGCCGCGACCTATGCCGGTGGCGTGTAGTTGGCGTCGTTGGGGTTCATGAAGATGAATTGCCAGGTCCCGGGTTCGATCTCGACAAAGTCGAGTGTCGTACCTTCCATCAGCAGGTGGCTGCTTTCGCCAATAACAACTTCAATGCCGCCGGCATTAATGTGCATGTCACCATCAAGCTTATTGTCGTCAAAGCCCATGCCATAGTGAATGGTGCCGTCAGGATTGCGTTTTGCTGCAATACGCATGGACAAGCCCTGCATCTCTCCCTTTTCTGCGGAAGTCTTGATTTGCTCGGCGGCGGCCGGTGTAATGGTAATCATGGCGTCTCCCCTGAATAATGGCACTAGTATACTGAGACTGCTGCATTATTTGTATCAGCTGCCCGCCATCCTGACGAATTCTATGAAGCGTCGTGCCCAGTGATGCTGGTCCGTATCACGCATATGACTGTAGCAGGCCAGCAGCTTATTGATGACTATGCCGTCATTTTTGCCATCAATACCATAGCCGCGCGTGACTTCGTAGGCATAGGTCAGCGGTCCGCTTATGTTTTCCAGCCCGGAATAGTGGAACTCATGGGCGGCAAATTCGGCCTGTGGCTGGCTCGTGGGCCAGGGAGCTGAAGCGGTTTCACGCAAGCGCACGTAACCGCGCCCCTGCGGGCGTGCATGCATGACGGTATCGGCCGGGATGACGCCAACCATCTCGGAATGGCGGTCATTCCAGGACAGCCGGCGTGTCAGGTACATCATGCCGCCACATTCGGCATAGGCAGGCAGGCCGTTGTTAATGGCATCACGAATTGCTGTTTTCAGCGAGGTGTTTGCAGCCAGTGCCTGCATATGGCTCTCGGGGAAACCGCCACCGATAAACAGGCCGTCAATAGCGGGGAGCCGGGTGTCGGTCAGGGTGTTGAAGGGCACCAGTTCTGCACCGGCGCGTACCAGTGCATCCAGGTCATCAGGATAATAAAAGCCGAAAGCGGCATCACGGGCGATACCGATTTTCACTGTCGTGGCGTTAGCCGGCGTATCCGCCTGCAGTGCGTTGAAGGAGAGTGGCTCGGCGGCGGCCGTCGCCAGTAACAGGTCCAGGTCTACCTGGTTACTGATAAGGTTGCTGATTTCCCTGATCCTGTTGAGGGCGCTGCTGTCTTCATTACTGGGTATCAGCCCGAGGTGACGTTCGACAATTTCCATCGACTTGTTTCGGTGTACGCCGCCGATAACAGGAATGTCGGTGTAGTGTTCAATGACAGAACGCAATTTTGCTTCGTGGCGGCTGCCACCCAGCTGGTTCAGAATTACGCCGGCGATCTGCACCTCGGGATCAAAAGACTGATAACCGAGTATCAACGGGGCAATGCCACGGGTCATGCCCCGGGCATCAAGCACCAGGATGACCGGGGTTTTTGTGAGTGTCGCAAGTGCAGCATTGCTGTTGCTGCCATCCAGGTCGAGGCCGTCATAGAGCCCCTTGTTGCCTTCAATCAGGGAGATGTCGGTGTCTGTGGAGTAGTGACCGACACTGTTAAGGATTTCCTCATGCGACATGCAGTAGAAATCAAGGTTGTGGCAGGCACGCCCGGCTGCCAGCGACAGCCACATCGGATCGATATAATCCGGTCCTTTTTTGAACGGCTGTACCTGCAGGCCACGTTGTGCCAGTGCGGCACACAGTCCCAGCGAGACCGTGGTCTTGCCGGAAGACTTGTGGGCTGCCGATATCAGCAGGCGGGACATGTGGGATTAGTCAGGAAGCAGCCTGACAGCTCTCGGCGCCGTTCAGGCGGAGGCTTCGGCTTCTCTTGCCGGGTAGTGCGGGTCTACCGCATCATCTGCAAGAGTGCTTGGCAGGAATCGCAATACCCGCACGCCGACGAAAGTGGCCGCCAGTGCAACGGCTATGCCACCCATGCCGAGAATGATTTCCGGCAGGCTCGGGGTATAGCTGCCTGTGATACCGTCAGCAAATGAACTGACGACTTCCTTGCCGGGAAACATTTCCATCGGGTAAGCCTGGCCACCGATGATAATGACGTACATCTGTGCCAGTCCGCCAATGATGACCAGCAGCGAGGCAATACCGATCCAGCCACGTGATTTGCCGGTTGACGGGTGATACAACAGGGCCAGTGGCAGCAGGCTGCCAAGCAGAATCTGCACAATCCAGAAGAGTTTTGTATAGACGCCGCCGTCCATCAGGATGAACTGTTCGACACCATGATTCTCGGTGATATATAAATTGGTGAGATGGTAGGTGAGCACAAAGTACAGTACCGCGCCGATAAAAACACCCAGCAGGTTTTTAAGCCGGAACAGGATGCTGTCACCCAGCGGACGATCCGACCACTTGTAGATGCCGAGCAGCACCAGGATGAAGATCGCCAGTCCGAAAGCAAACGACATGATTATAAACATCGGTGCCAGGATAGCGGTGTCATAGGCCTGGCGTGCGACCAGGAAGCCAAAGATGGAGCCGGTACCGGTGGTCAGTATCAGGCGCCAGATAAAGGCACTGAAACCCGCAACCCGGGTGAATTTGTTCATCTTGCGTTCCATCATCATCCACAGGTAAATGGCAACAACGGCCATAAAACCGATATAGAGGATAATGTTCCAGGCAAAGATCGACTTGAAGTTGTAGTAAGTCATGGCAACGATCAAACGATCAGGGCGACCCAGGTCGAGTACCAGGATGGCCAGTCCACCGGCCAGTAACGCGATTGCCAGCAGGCCGGAGAGGCGTGCCAGCGGTTTGTAGGCGGTCTTTTGAAAGACAGAACTGATGGAGGCGACATTGAGTGCTCCGGAGGCGGCAACAATCAGAAATACCGCAAACACGTGTGGTGTCCCCCAGACGATCTGGTTGTTCATGCCGGTCACCCAGTGGCCATTATGCTCCATGTACCAGGCCGAGCCGAGTGCGGCGAGCACAAAAAAACCGATAAAACCCAGCAACAGGTAAAATGGCTTACCGCCATCAATTTCCTTGAATACGATATCCTTCATCAGATTCCCCGGTAGCGCACGCCGGTATTCAGTTCCAGATCGGCACGAACCTGGCGGCTGCTGTGTTGCTTCAGTTGTTGAGATATTTCGCTGTCAGGGTCATTCATGTCCCCGAAGGTGATTGCGTTATGATTTTCTTCTTTGCAGGCCACGACACAGGCCGGCAGAATGTCTTCGTCAACCCGGTGTACACAGAAAGTGCAGGACTCAACAGTACCCTTGCCTCGTGGTGAATAGGGCATCTGGTCTTGCAGTTTCTCATGGACAAATGAACGTGCCTTGTAGGGGCAGGCCATCATGCAGTAGCGACAGCCGATGCAGATGTGCTTGTCGACCAGAACGATACCGTCTTCGCGCTTGAAGGACGCGCCAGTCGGGCAGACATCCACGCAAGGCGGATGTTCGCAATGCTGACACAACATCGGCAGGGTCTGGATATTACCGGTTTGTTTGTCTTTCAGGGTTACCTTGCGGATCCACTGCGCGTCCGTGGCGGGCCGACCGAAACCTTCGAGGTTGTGCTCTTCGTTACAGGCGGTGACGCAATCATTGCAGCCTTCGTTGCACTTGTTGGTATCGATCAGCATGCCCCAGCGGATATCACTGCTAACTGCCTGGTCAGCCGGCTTGGCCCGGGCAACCTCTGTCAGCATGACGCCTGGAGCAACCGCGAGCCCGGCGGCTGCAGTTGCAGTGCCGCTCATGAAACGACGACGGTAAATATCGATGTTCGATTCTTCACTCATTACCAAAGTCCTCGTTTGAAAGCACTTTCAGCTGTTCGGAATCGAGCGTGGTAGGTGGCACCGCAGCTGAACCAATGCGGTGCATGCTACTGTTGGACAGTGAATCGAAGCGCGACTTGACAGGTCGGTCTGCGTGGCACTGGAAGCAGTCAATACTGACTGCCGCATAGGTGTGGCAACTACTGCAGAAATGCTCCTCATTGTCGACGCGCGGCGCATCTTCTGCGTCGCTGACGTGGCAATTGATACACTCTTGCAGACTGTACTGCCGGGTACGTATGCCTTCATGCACGGTCGCATCACGCTGGTCGAGGATGTACTCCATATGATTGGCGCGCATCTCCCCGGTCGGTTCGACGCAGCCCTGTTCCTCGCTGAAACGACGCTGCGCCTTGGGGATGAACGGTCCTGATGTATCTTCGCCGGACGCTACATCAGCAGCCGTGCCTGGTGTGTAAACACCAAGCAACAGGCTGAATAGCAGTGTGATGAGACTGTATTTAATCATGTGATGATTCGCGCTTAGTGATCGCCCATTGCCATGTCGATGTAGCCGGTGGGGCATACATCAGAACAGATGTGGCAGCCAATGCACTTGTCGTAGTCGGTGTCGACGTAGCGACCGGTGGTGTACTGGTCTTTCTTGACGCGAAAGATTGCATCCTGCGGACAATAGATAACGCAGTTGTCACACTCAAAACACATGCCACAGCTCATGCAACGACCGGATTCCTCGACTGCCTGCTCGGTTGTCAGGCCGACACCGCGTTCCGCAAAATGCCCCAGCACTTCTTCTGCAGACGGGCCGCTGGAAGAACGCTTGATGCGCGGTGTGAACGGGAAATGCCCCAGAAACAGGCGTTCTGAAGATATGATCTCTGCGCTCGAGCGGTCTTCGTAGTTATGTACGGCAAAGCTGGCCCCTGCCGTGCCGCGCATGTCGCCTTCTTCTGCAGCTTCAAACGCCTCGGGAGCCAGATTGGTTTCGTTGAGTTTCTGCAGCAGTTCAAAGTGGTGAACGTCGACTTTTGGTCGCTTGGACTGCTCTTCATGCTTCAGGTAATGATCAATACTTTCCGATGCAATAGACGCCTGGCCAATTGCAGTCGTCAGCAGGTGCGGACGGATAATATCGCCGGCGACGAAATGTCCTTTTTGGTTCGGGACCTGGTAAAAGGCGTCGGAATCAATCAGGCCACGACCGTTATCGAGAGATTCAAGCCCCTCGGACAGGTCGCCACCCTGGCCAATGGCCGAAACGATCAGGTCGCATTCAATTGTATACTCGCTGCCCTCGACCGGAATCGGGCGCCCGTCTTCCATGGTGCACTTGGCCATCTTCAGCGCAATTGCACGGCCTTCATCGTTGAGCACGACTTCCATCGGCATGACGCCGTCATCAATACGCACACCCTCATGCAAGGCATCATGGACTTCATGTTCTGCTGCGGTCATTTCTTCCTTCGGAAACAGCGAGGTCAGTGTCACTTCAGCACCTTCACGTGCCGCGGCAAAAGCCGAGTCATGGGCAACATAACCACCGATAACCTGTTCCGGGCGGTCTTCCTTGTTGATTTTTTCGATCTTGCCAAGACGGCGGGCAACGGAGACCACGTCGATGGAGGTATCACCGCCACCCACACACACGACCCTGTCGGCGGTAACTTTCAGAGTGCCCTTGTTAAAGGCCTCAAGGAAGGCAACACCGGATACGCAGTTGGGGGCATCGCTGTTCGGAACCGGCAACTTGCGGCCTGATTTACAGCCCAGTGCCCAGAGGATGGCATCATATTGCTTGTCGATTTCCTCGATGCTGACGTCCTTGCCGACGCGGGTATTCATGCGCAGTTCAATACCGCCCATATCGACAATGCGCTGACACTCGTGGTCGAGTATGTCACGCGGGGTACGATAGCCCGGGATGCCATAGCGCATCATGCCGCCCAGTTCTTCATGGTCATCGAAAATAGTGCTTTCATGGCCTTTACGGCGCAGCTGGTAGGCTGCTGCCATGCCGGCCGGGCCGCCACCGATGATGGCGACTTTCTTGCCGCTCAGCGGGGCAGTGTTGTCGAAGCTGAATTTCTCTTCGTAGGCAGAGTCACCGATGAACTGTTCGATAGAGTTGATACCAACAAAATCTTCAACGTTGTTACGGTTGCAGCCGTCTTCACACGGGGCCGGGCATACACGTCCCATCATGGAAGGGAAGGGATTCGCGTCGGTGGACCGGCGAAAAGCGTATTCTTCCATGGTCATGTCGCCGGAAGGCTTCTCAATGCCGCGCACGATCTGCAGCCAGCCACGGATATCCTCACCGGACGGGCAGCTGCCCTGGCATGGCGGTGTGCGGTGCACGTAGGTCGGGCACTTGTATGAGGTATCTTCATTGAAGATATCATCACCAATGCGTTTGTAATCATGATCGCCTTCTTCATAACGGCGAAACGTCAGATCTTTTTCCATGTCATCTCGAGAAGTTGCCATGTCTTGTCTCCTGATTAATCTGATCTGGTTATTAGCCTGAACCGGATGTTTTGTTACTGTTTATTTCCTAAAACGATTGCGTTACTCACCAATTGGTGCACGCTGACAATGCTGTCCATCTGAAAGCCGTAGTAGGGCATCACTTTTGCAAACTGACTCTTGCAGATGGCGCAGATTGCAGCCATGTGTGTGACACCGTGATTTTCCACGACGTGCTTCAGTGCCTCCATTCTGGGCAGGGCGCCCTTGACACGCAGTTCCATAAGGTCGTCTGTCAGCAGGCCACCGCCGCCGCCACAACAGTAGGTTGCGTCGTGAATGGTGTCCTGCGGCATATCGTAAAAATGGTTACAGCTGGCCTTGATCACTTCACGCGGCAGGATAAACTGTCCGCCCGGCTTGGGCCCCATGCGCGAGGCACGTGCCACGTTGCAGGAATCGTGATAGGTCAGCACCATGTCATCGTTGGCAGACTTGTCCAGCGTCAGTGCATCACGCTGAATCAGGTCATGGGTGAATTCCATGATGTGCATGGGTACCGGGTATTTCGGATCCAGAAAATCAAACGGTCCGGCCAGCGTGTTCAGGAAGCTGTAGGCAACCCGCCAGGCGTGGCCGCACTCACCGAAGATAATGCGCTTTACGCCCAGATCAAGGGCGGCCTCGCGAATACGTAACGCCACCTTGCGCATGTTTTCATAGCTGCCGATGAACATGCCGAAGTTGGCCGCTTCGCTGGCGTGTGAACTGAGTGTCCAGCTGATGCCAGCTTCATGGAAGACCTTGGCATAACCCATCAGTCCATCAACATGTGGTTCGGCAAAAAAATCGGCAGACGGGGTGACCACCAGTACGTCGGCACCCTTGACGTCCAGCGGCAGACGCACGGTAACGCCGGTGTCGTCTTCAATATCTTCTTCCAGTCCTTCCAGTGTGTCGACAAGGGCAGGTTGCGGCAGTCCAAGGTTGTTACCAATCTTGTAAACCTTGGCAATAATCTCATTACAGTATTTCTGACCAACACCAATGCTGTCCATGACTTCGCGTGCAGCCATGGAGATTTCTGCGGTGTCGATACCGTACGGGCAGTACACCGAGCAACGTCGGCACTGTGAACACTGGTGAAAATAACTGTACCAGTCGTTCAATACCTCTTCGGTCAGGTCAACGGCACCAACCAGTTTCGGGAAGTACTTGCCGGCAAAGGTGAACTTGCGACGATACACCTTGCGGAACAGGTCCTGACGGGCGACCGGCATGTTTTTCGGGTCAGAGGTGCCGAGATAGTAGTGGCACTTGTCGGTGCAGGCACCGCATTTAACACAGGAATCCAGGAACACGGCCAGCGAACGATACTTGCCGGTCAGTTCTTCCATCTTGTCGTAGGCGACCTGCTGCCAGTTATCAACCAGCTCACCGGGGAAACCCAGTGGTTCCTGAAACTGTTCCTTGGCGACAAACGGCTTGCTGTGCGCCATTGTGCCTACCTCTACATGAGGTATCACAGGATATTCTTTCAGTTCCGGTGTTTCGAAATCAGCCACGCTCTAGCTCCTGTTACTTTTCCAGCTCGGCTGCCCATGCGGACAGATGACGTTTTTCACGCGGGTTGTCCACCTGGTTGCGGGTGGGACTGAAAAAGATACCGGGTGCGTGCAGTAATTTGCTGATCGGGAAAATAATCATCAGCGTGGCGACCAGTGCGAGATGTACCAGCAGTACCGGATCTTCCGGTATGGGCTGCCAGTTGAAAAGCATCAGGCCGCGGAAAAATTCCTTGACCGCAACAATATCGGTATGGGTGACGTAGTCCATCATCAGACCGGTGCCGGTGATGGCGAACAGCAGTGCCAGCATCAGGTGGTCAGAGAGGGCGCTGATATAACGTACCCGGTCGACCAGTATGCGTCGTGCCCACAGGCCCAGCAGGCCGGCCGCCATGGCGAAGGCGGCGTACATGCCAAATGGTTGAATCAGGTCAACCCATGTCCATACCGGGTCTGTGAAATAGCGCAGGTGACGCGCCAGCACCAGAAACATGCCGTAATGAAACAGATAGCCAAATATCCAGATCCATTTATTGGACTTGAACAGGCTTTCAAAAAATACCAGTTCGCGAAACATGCGCATTACCACGCCGGTACGTGTTACCGGTGCCGGGGTGGTTG
>JAOUCV010000400.1 GCA_029859555.1 Gammaproteobacteria bacterium | reverse complement strand
TGGGTCTGCCGGTCGATAAACGATTATACCCTGGTATTGCACTGGCAGTGCTGGCTGTCTGGCAAGGCGCTGCGTTGGTGCGTTGCCATGATGTGCAGGCAACCCGCGAGGCGATTGAAATGTGCCAGGCAGTGCGGGATATTGGTTAGAAGAAGACAGCATATGAAGCTGAAATTGTACTAATATCAGGAACACACATCATAAAAGGAAGTAATCGTGGCGAGAAAGTATTTCGGAACAGACGGTATTCGCGGACGGGTAGGGGATCATCCGGTGACGGCGGACTTCATGCTCAAACTGGGCTGGGCGGCCGGCCGTGTGCTGGGGACTGGCGGCTGCTCCCGCGTCATTATCGGTAAAGACACGCGTATCTCCGGCTACATGTTCGAGTCAGCGCTGGAAGCCGGTTTATCTGCGGCGGGTGTTGATGTCCGTTTGCTTGGGCCGATGCCAACGCCGGCAATTGCCTACCTGACGCGCACCTTGCATGCCTGCGCCGGTATTGTCATTAGCGCATCCCATAATTCCTATACCGATAACGGCATCAAGTTTTTCTCCAGTGAAGGCACCAAGCTGCCGGAAGAGGTAGAGCATGCCATTGAGGCAGAACTCGACAGGCCCATGGTGACGGTTGAGTCGCATAATCTCGGCAAGGCCGAACGTGTTCCGGATGCTGCCGGTCGGTATATTGAATTTTGTAAAAGTACTATCCCGCTGACGCTCAGCCTGAAAGGACTAAAAATTGTTGTCGATTGTGCCAATGGTGCAACCTACCAGGTTGCTCCCAGCGTGTTTGACGAACTGGGTGCCGAGGTGGTTGCCATCGGGACAGATCCGGATGGGCTGAATATCAACCAGGATTGCGGTTCTACGCAACCGGATTTGTTAACAGAGATTGTTCTCGATCACAAAGCAGATCTGGGTGTCGCGCTGGATGGTGATGGCGATCGTGTCATCATGGTTGATCACAAGGGCAATCTTGTCGACGGTGATGAGTTGCTGTTTGTTATTGCAATGTCACGACTGCAGGAAGGTACCCTGAACGGCGGGGTAGTGGGAACCCTGATGAGTAATCTTGGTCTGGAACATGCCTTGCAGTCACACAACATTGACTTTTCACGTGCAAACGTAGGTGATCGCTACGTGCTGGAGCTGCTGAAAAAGAACAGCAGCCTGATTGGTGGCGAGTCATCCGGACATATTATCTGCCTCGATCGAACGACGACCGGCGACGGTATTGTGTCTGCGCTGCAGGTGCTGGCTGCCATGATCAAGTCGGGCAAATCACTCTATGAGCTGAAGGCCGGCATGAAGAAATATCCGCAGCGCATGATCAATGTGCCGGTCAGCAAAAAAGTTAACCTGGATGATTCAGCGGTCGTGCAGGACGCTGTTAAATCTGCTGAACAAAGACTTGCAGGCAAGGGCCGCGTGCTGCTGCGTCCGTCCGGTACCGAACCACTGGTGCGAGTGATGGTGGAAGGTGAGGATGCACAGCAGGTCAGTGATGAAGCCGATAATCTCGCCTCCATTGTTGCTGAAGCGGTTTAGCCATGGGCGGCTGGCCGGCTGCGTGATAGCCGGCTTGTTTTTGTTTTCCGGCCCGGCTTCGGCGCAGAGCGGTGACACC
Source organism: Gammaproteobacteria bacterium (assembly GCA_029859555.1). Lineage (GTDB taxonomy): Bacteria > Pseudomonadota > Gammaproteobacteria > UBA9214 > UBA9214 > UBA9214. Next base: position 893 of record JAOUCV010000400.1, on the reverse strand, counting down.
ATCGTCAAGGACTACGATATCAGTCTGTCGCAGCAACAATGCCGGCAGACCTCGATTCGTGTGCTGCATTCCCTCGCGGGCCCTGACAAGCCGGTGATGCAGCTGGAACCAGTGGTGTTCTACTCAGACGAGCAGTCCGAGCTGATTGCTGTCTGTCGTGCTGACAAGGGTGTTCTCGTCGTGTTTGCACGGGGTGTGCTGGCGGAGCAGGGACATATTGCTTTCTACCAGGCCTTTGTACAGCCTGACTGAGTACCTGGCCCGGGCAGGGCATCGCGTAATCTGGTGTGTGCACGGCATTTCCCTGATTTCACCTCGTTTTCTGGCCTGTAAGCGTTTCTCGAGCGGTCCCTGCGCCCGGTTTCCTGTTGCTGTCGGTTGTCCTGTTTTTGGCTCACCGTAACTCCCTGGTTCCCGGATCAGTCTGAAACCGGGGCTGTCCCGGTAAAAATGCCGCACATTGTGGCTGTTAAATTGATTTTCCGGCCCCGGATGGCTAAGCTACGCGGCTCGTCTTTATCAAGGAATTAAGGAAATCTGATATGCGTCAGCCCCTGGTCGCCGGTAACTGGAAAATGAATGGCTCACTCGACAGCGTTACGCCGCTGGTTGAGGGTATCAAGGCCGGTCTGGATTCTGTAACGACAGCCGAAATGGCCGTCTGCCCGCCTTATGTATACATACCCGCGGTAGCGGCCCTGCTGGCAGGCACTTCTATCGCACTGGGTGCGCAGGATGTGAATGATCAGGAATCCGGCGCCTACACGGGTGAAGTCGCCCCGGGCATGTTGAAGGACGTCGGCTGCAAATATGCCATTGTCGGGCATTCAGAACGCCGCAGCATTTATGGTGAAAGTGATGAATTTACCGCCAGCAAGTTTGCCGCCGCCCGC
>JAOUCV010000401.1 GCA_029859555.1 Gammaproteobacteria bacterium | reverse complement strand
GCTGGCGCAGCACGAGGACGCACTGACGGTGCCGGTCCGCATGGGCGTCGGCGGATTGTTCGACTACTACTCCGGCAGTATCCCGAGGGCGCCGCTATGGCTGCGCGAAATCGGGCTGGAATGGGTGTGGCGCCTGCTGCAGGAGCCCGGCCGCATGTGGAGACGCTACCTTATCGGCAACCCGCTGTATCTGTTTCGTGTGTGGCGCGAGTGCCGCGGCCAGCGCAAGGCCGCGCGCCGTGCCCGGCGGCCGCACAAGTTACCCGGCAATCGCTTCAGCCGAATGCGCAGCCGCTTTGCTTCCGCCTCACGGCGCGGTCACTGGCGTTATGCCGCAGGCATCACCGATGTTGTGAAACGCCTGCTCGATATCGTCGTCTCTGGCGCGTTGCTGTTGCTGTTACTGCCGCTGTTTGGCCTCGTGGCACTGGCAATCCGGCTGGAGTCCCCCGGGTCGGTGTTCTTTCGCCAGGTCCGTGTCGGCTGCCTGGGACAGACCTTCGCCATGTGGAAGTTCCGCTCCATGTACATCGATGCCGAGCAGCGCAAGCTGGCCCTTGAGGCGCTGAACGAGATGCAGGGCGGCGTGCTCTTCAAGTTAAAACAGGATCCGCGCATAACGCGCGTCGGCCGCATAATCCGCCGCCTGTCGATCGACGAACTGCCGCAACTCTGGAATGTCTTCAAGGGCGACATGTCGCTGGTCGGCCCACGGCCGGCACTGCCGGTCGAGGTCAGCCAGTACAGTCTCGAAGATCGTGACCGCCTCGATGCCAAGCCCGGCATCACCTGCACCTGGCAGGTGACGGGCCGCTCGGACATCCCGTTTAACGAACAGGTCCTGCTCGATATCGAATACATCAACCAGCAGTCCGTCAAGAATGACCTGAAACTACTTGTGAAAACTGTCCCGGCCGTCCTTTCCGGCCGTGGCGCCTATTGAGGATACACCCGCCATGAAAACATTCATCTTTGCTGACCGTATCGATACCGGGCTGCAGATGCTGACTGACAACAGCTGCGCCGCACTGCTGCCGATCGCTGGCAAGACCGTGATCGAGTACACCCTCGAGGACCTGGCGCGTGCCGGCATCCGGGAGGCCGTGATTATCGCCTCCGCGCAGGCCGACCGGGTCGAGGCCCTCCTCGGCAAGGGCGAGCGCTGGGGCATGCAACTCGATTACTTTCCGAGCCGCGGCGCTGAGCACCCGGCAATGCTGCTGAGCCGCTACGCGCGTGAGCTTGAAGGACAGTTCCTGCTGATCCGCGGCGACGTACTGCGCAGTTCCATGGTCAAATTTATCGAGAACGCCGCCACTGTCACGGAACCGCTCACCGAGGCCCGCATCCACGGCGCAGCGGTCGGCGTATGCCTGTGTCAGGCCGGCATCAAGACACTCGAGACGCTGTCCTGGCCGTATGCCGACTGTCCCGGCGTGACGGCTCCCGCCAATCCCGTCGAGCTAATGGATGCCTGCTGGTCCGCACTGGACTCTCTGCCTGCCTACCACCGTGCCAACCTGGACGTGGTGGCCAACCGCTACCCCGGTCTGAAGCTGGCCGGCTGGGCTCGTGAAAACGGCCTGACGGTCGGACGTGGCGGCCACGTCGACAACCAAAGCCTCGCCGGTGAGCATGCCTTCGTTGGCCGCAGCACGCGGGTGCGACCCTCGGCCCGGCTGGCCGGCACCAACGTCGTTGGTGCTAACTGTTTCATCGATAGCCAGGCCACCATATCTGACAGCGTTATCCTGCCGGGCACCTACGTCGGTGAAAATATCGAGGTACGCAATGCCATCATCAACGGTAACAAGATCATGCGTGTAGACTCCGGCGCAAGCTACCGGGTTACCGACCGCTTCCTGCTGACCCAGATGCAGACACAGGACAGCTCCCTGTCCGCGAGGCTCGCCAACCGGTTAGCGGGCGTGATGTTGCTATTATTGTCATTACCGCTGTGGCCGCTTGCTGCCGGCGGCGCCCTGCTAAAGTCGCCCGCGACACCCCTGCGGCAACTACACCTGCATAGCAATAAATACCGTCTTGACGACGCACATGAGCCGGTACGCGGCACTTTTACCAGCCGTGAATGGGTGGTGAACGCACCGCTACTGCAGCGTCTGCCACTGCTGCTGGCCGTCGTTGCTGGTCACATCAACCTGGTCGGCGCCCGGCCACGCCCGGTGACCGAGGAACCATCCGGCAGTGATCCCTGGGAACACATTGCCAGCGACATCCCGGCCGGCCTGCTTGGCCCGGTACAACTGGACCTGCCGGATGAGGCACCGTCCGAGGAAGGGGTGTTGAACGAGATCTACTATGCGCAGTACCGCTCGCTACAGTCCGACCTTGGCTACCTGCTCAAGGGCCTGCGCGCCATGTTCTCGGGTCGCGCCTGGGCGGCCCACGGCCAGACCAGGGCCTCCTGAACATGCCAACCGCACACACAATCCTGAAGTCACCGGTACCGGGGCCGGACCTCTCCAGATCACTAAAGGGGTCTGACCCCTTTTATACCTCCAG
>JAOUCV010000399.1 GCA_029859555.1 Gammaproteobacteria bacterium | reverse complement strand
TGCCCATCCGCCTGTTCTATCCATTTCGGCCAGTTTACTTGTCAGTACCCGCGGAAGTGCTATTCCCGTCACGATTCGCGGCGGGAAGCCTCTCTCACAGAAAGGATTTTGCCACCTCCGATTGACAAACGCCTGCGACCACCAGCCAGTCTAAGAACGACAACAAACATCAACAGGGGCAACAACGGGTCGGCCCCGGGTGCATGTGACATGGTACACCCACCACCACCGCCTCCACCTCCGCCGCCATCACTACTGCCGCGCAGCTGTCTGTCACTACACCCGTTGGCATCCACGAGTTCGTCGGTACGCGTATCAGGACACAGGTCCACAATATCCTTGACCCCGTCATTGTCACTGTCCGGTTTACCTACAGTAATCCCGGCCTGCTGGACGGCGGCACTGGCATCGACAATACCACTGCCACAGACAAACTGGTTGCAGCTTGCATCCGCAAACGGCCGGACACTCCCGACGAGAATGTTGCGCACCTGCAGCGGGTTAAGATCCTCGTTGACTGACAGCACCAACGCTGCGATACCGCTGACCTGGGCAGCCGCATAACTGGTACCTGCCACCCGCAAAAAATCATCTGCTGCCGGTATTGTAACGCCGTCGTTAGAGAGCACCAGGAGACCGTCATGAAAATCACCACCGGGGGCGCTCAAATCGACCCCTGTACCAATATTGGTATACGTGGTCCGCCCTCCACCGCGCGTCGTGGCGGCCACGGTGACAACGCTATTGCAACTGGCGGGGCTATATTCATCGACATCACCCGCCTCGTTACCTGCCGCCACCACAACCACTGCGCCCCTTGCACTGACCTCATCGATTGCATCCTGCTCCAGGCGGCTACACGCCCCCAAACCTCCGAAACTCAAATTGATCACCCGCGCAGGATTGGCATTGGCCGGTACACCCCGTACAGAAAAACCCGCTGCCCAGCGTATGGCGTCGACGATATCAGAGGTGAAACCACCACATTTACCTAGCACCCGCAACATCAACAGGCGTGTTCCATGTGTCACACCGGCAATGCCTGCAGCGTTATCGCTTGACGCGCCGACGACTCCGGTAATCTGCGTACCATGCCAGGAACTGGGGTATGCCGGTTCACCGGGGTCGCATTCACCGGCGGCTACCCAGTCGCCGGGATCGGCGGGATCTGCATCGCGTCCGCCACCATCATTGGCTATATCCGGATCACTGATAAAGTCATAACCGGGCACCAGCCGCGCCGGGGCGAGGTCGCTGTGGTTGACGATACCACCATCGAGCAGCGCGATTACTATGCTGGCCGTACCACGTTCCTGATCCCAGGCATCCGGCAGACGAATCCCCCCAGCGTCCTCAAACAAGTTCCACTGCTGAGCATAGAAGCTATCGTTGGGTACAAACAGTGGCCTGCGCAGGCGATCCGGTTCCGCATACTCGACAGAGGGGTCCGCAGCCAGGCGTGTGGCGACACCGGTGGCCACGTCTTCGGGCATCCACCCGGGCAAAAAATAGACCCCGGTATTGCTGGACAAGGTACGCCCATGGGACAAGGTCATTCCGGCACGCGTATTGAGTCGTTCCAGCTGCTCCGCAGGCATGCCATTCTGGGTGCCAGAGTCCGCCGAAGTATTGAATTTTACAATCAGGCGATTGGTCAATGCGGGTCTGCCTGCAACAGCAAGTGTAGACAGGGCCAACAGGGTAACCGCAAGCAAGCTGGCAACAAACCGGGCCAGATGTTTCATACGCATATTTTTATTCTTTCCTTTGTGGGCGATTGATCCGATCGATCTCCACTGCGAGGATGTCCGGCCGTTCCCGCAAACGTTCCAGCACCTCATTGAGTGAGGACGCCTGCCCTTCCTGTCCGACACAGTACAGATGGTAATCATCGAAAAGGGGTCTCATATAATCAAGCGGCACACCGGCATCACGCAACAAGCCTGCATTAAAACCGGGGGATGCAACGTCCACACCGGGTACGAAGTGGAGCATAATTTGCTGGCCCTGACACCCTGCATTCTGTGTCGCGGTTGCTGCACATGCATTCAGAAGCAGCACGATAAGCAGCAGCGAAATACGCCAGTTAGAAATAATCATGTTGATTTGCACGTTCGCTTGACCCACATGAACGGATATTTACATTTATTAATTGCTCAACCAGTTCATTGAGGCAATTATATGTTTCCAAAGCATGGCAGGACTGATGTGGTTCAAAATAACATACAAGTGCCTGCTCTAAGGAGATTGCAACCCAACAGTATTAATCTTACTGCCCCATAAACAAAGTGAGCAGTCGACTGTTAATCCCTTGGTCGAAGGTTCGAGTCCTTCCGGGCCCACCATCCTCAAAATTCTTATAGTAATATAGTCAGGATCAAGGGTCCCTTGGTCCACTGGTGTATGCCATGGTGTGTCTTATGGCGGGTAATTCCGGGGACCATCCGATTCGGTTCGTCGAGACGCAGGGAACCGTCTGGGGCGACTCAACCGATGTCGCCGGGACGATTAGCACCGCGGGGCTGCCAT
>JAOUCV010000078.1 GCA_029859555.1 Gammaproteobacteria bacterium | reverse complement strand
GACCGATCCTGATTTCCATATTGGTGTGCAGCTGGCGCTGCAGGATGAGCCGGCGGCGGTGCAGCCAACATCGGCACGACTGGCGCGAGTGTTCAAACCGGTTGCGGGTCTTGCGGTTGCTGCCTCGGTGGCGGTGGTGGCGGTGTTGTCACTGCAGTCTGTGCGACAGGAAAACCCGTCTGCTGCCTCGACGCTTGCCACTGCACCGGTGCTTGATGAACGCACGCCGGTGGCTGTTGACCCCATGCTTGCCAATAGCACTCTGAATGTTTCCGGTGATACGCAAAATCTTGATATCTATCTGGTTAATCACAATGAATTCGCCGTCAACCGCGGCATGCAGGGGATGCTGCCGTATGTGCGTCTTGTCGGTCATGACAGTAGCGTAGATGACAAGTAATAATTGTCTGAAGTGGCTGTTGCCAGTCTTGCTGGCGGTTGCCGGACAGGCCTTCGCCGCGGATAGCGCGCGTCAGTGGCTGGACAATATGTCCAATGCACTGCAGTCACTTAACTACGATGGTACTTTTGTTTACCTGCACGATGGCAAACTCGAGTCCATGCGTATCGTTCACCAGGCCAGTGAGCAGGGTGTGCAGGAACGTTTGATGTCACTGACAGGCAGTCCGCGTGAAGTGTTGCGTGACGACAAGGCAGTAACCTGCATCATGGCGGACAGCAAGTCTGTTACCGTTGGTCACAGCAGGCCACGCCCGCCTTTCCCGGTAGTCCCCGATGATCTTGACCTGCTGTCACGTTATTACCGCCTGCAGGTGCTGGATGAAGAACGCATGGCCGGCCACCTCACACAGGTTGTTGCAATTACGCCCAAAGACAGTTTTCGTTATGGTTATCGTTTCTGGATTGATACCAGCAACTACATGTTGCTTAAATCCGATCTGACGGATGCGGACGGTCTGGCTATCGAGCAGGTAATGTTTACCCGACTGGATGTCAGCGATCAGCTCCCTGCTGTGGCGCTGCAGCCTTCCCTGACGGGTGATGGTTATAGCTGGACCCGGCAGGGTGATGCCGCCCGCAATACGGCAACAAAAACTGTCAACCCGCATTGGACTGTAAAACGTCTGCCGCTCGGATTTCAGATGATGGACTTTCAGCGCAAGCGTATGCGCAAGGAAGGCGCGAGCGCCGAACACATGGTCTTCAGCGACGGCCTTGCTACCCTGTCTGTTTACATCGAGCAGGCGAAGTCAGAAGCGCAGGCGTTTCTTGGTCTGTCGACTATGGGTGCCATGAATGCTTTTGGTGCAGTGGTCGACGGCCACCAGGTGACCGTTGTGGGTGAGGTCCCGCCGGCAACTGTGCAGATGGTGGCGGCGTCTGTGCAGCAGGCTGAGTCCGATAAATGATCGAAGAATCCGGCAGGATTGTGGCGCTGGAAGGTGACTTTGCCTGGATCGAGAGTGAACGCAAGTCCACTTGCGGGGGATGTGCGGTTCGCAAGGGCTGTGGTACCTCGGCGATTGCTAAAGTGCTGGGTCAGCGCCGCACGCGTCTGCGGGTGGTGAATCGTATCCATGCCGGTGTCGGTGATGATGTGGTGGTAGGTATTTCAGAGTCCGGTCTGGTGCGTGGTTCACTGGCGGTTTATGCGGCACCGTTGGCCGGCTTGTTCGCCGGCGCATTGGCCGGAAATTTACTGGCTAGTGACTCGGAACTGGTGACGGTTGCCGCTGCGCTGGCCGGTTTTGTTGCGGCACTGTTGTGGCTGAAACGCTTTAGTCGTGCAACAGAAAAAGATGCCGCCTTTCAGCCGGTGGTGTTGCGTGTACAGATGCCGGTTGTCGCAGGTCATGATGCCAGGCCGGGTTGGCGTGCCGCGCCGTAACCCGTTGAGGTACGGGTCGGATTACAGCTTCGCTAATCCAGCCTGCAAGATAGCATGGCAAATGCATGAATTTTCAGGAAGTTCCTTAATTATCCAGATGGAGAGTCAGGTATGTTGAATGTTCGCAAGGCCGCAATGTATGCACTGCTGGCATGTTTTTCATTGTTATATATGCAGGTTTCACAGGCGAGTCATCTTCCCGGCTTTGTTGACCTGGTGAAGGAAACCAGCAGTGCTGTAGTCAACATCAGTACCACACAAAAGATCAAGTCCGGTATGCCGGACTTGCCGGAAAATTTCGAGATGCCGGAATTTCCCGAGGACAGCCCGTTCGGTGAGCTGTTCAAGTATTTCTTTGATCAGGACGAGAGCGGCGAACCAAACTATCGTGATGCCAAATCACTGGGCTCCGGATTTATTATTTCCAAGGACGGCTACGTAATGACCAATTACCACGTCGTCAAGGATGCTGACGAGATTATTGTACGCCTGAGTGACCGGCGTGAGCTGAAAGGCGAGGTGATCGGTGTCGACCAGCGCAGTGATGTGGCACTGCTGAAGATTGAGGCAACCGGTTTGCCGGTTGTGAAGATAGGCAAGTCCAGTGAGCTGGAAGTCGGTGAATGGGTGCTGGCAATTGGCTCGCCGTTCGGTTTCGATCACTCGGCAACAGCCGGTATTGTCAGTGCCAAGGGTCGCAGCCTGCCACGCGAGAACTATGTGCCGTTTATCCAGACCGATGTTGCCATTAATCCGGGTAACTCGGGCGGGCCGCTGTTCAATCAGGAAGGTGAGGTTGTGGGTGTGAACTCGCAAATCTACAGCCGTACCGGCGGTTACATGGGCCTGTCTTTTGCGATTCCGGTCGAAGTGGCCATGGATGTAGCCGACCAGCTAAAGACCGCTGGAAGGGTCAAGCGTGGCTGGCTGGGTGTCCTGATTCAGGATGTGACGCTGGATCTTGCCGAATCTTTTGGTATGAAACAACCGCGTGGCGCACTGGTGGCAAAGGTATTGCCTGACAGTCCGGCGAAGAAGGCCGGTATCCAGGTGGGTGATGTCATTGTTGAGTTCAATGATAAGGATATCCGGAATTCTGCCGCTTTACCGCCGATTGTTGGTAGCTCGAAAGTGGGTTCACAGCTGCCGGTAACCGTTATTCGTAATGGCCGGGATAAGAGTATCAAGGTCGAGCTGGATGAGTTGCCGGATGACAACTCGGTAGCAAAAACGCCCAGGGATCCCGACGTCGAACAGACCAATCGCATCGGGTTCAGTGCCATTGACCTGACGGATGAACAGAAAGACATGCTGGAGGTGACGGGCGGCATTCTGGTGACGCGAGTCATCGAAGGTCCGGCGTCCCAGGGCGGTATTCGCAAGGACGATATTATCCTGAGTTTTGATAACAGGCAGGTTGAGAACCTTGAGCATTTCCAGAAGCTGGTTTCTGCCATTCCGGGTGGCAAGTCAGTGGCGATCCTGGTGCAGCGCAGTGGCAGCCCGACGTTTCTGGCCGTGAAAATACCGGCTGAAGATTAGCGTCGGGTTTGAAGAGCCGGTCGATGCGGCAGCTAACCGTGTATGTGCGTCGCGGCTGCCATCTGTGTGCCGATATGACGCAGGAGCTGGAGCGCCTGCGTCAAGAGCTCGATTTCGAAATCAATACCGTGGATATCGAGCGCGACCCGGAACTGGTGGAGTTGTACACCACCCGGGTGCCGGTGCTGGTGGTTGATGGTGTGGAGATTTGCTACTACTTTCTTGAGGAAACGCGTCTGCGGCAGCATTTCAGCAGCAATGCCGATTCCTGCCCGGATTAAGTGACTTGCAGACCGGTTCCTGTATAATAAAAACCTCACCAAGAATCAGATACTTGAAACAGATTCTTCCCTGAAAAAATCAGCGCGCCTGATCCCTGAGCTCAGGGTCACATTCCAGAAACTCCATGACTGACAGCCAGCACGTTCGCAACTTCTCGATCATTGCGCATATCGATCACGGCAAATCCACGCTGGCTGACCGTTTTATTCAGCTGTGTGGCGGACTGAGTGACCGCGAAATGGAGAACCAGGTACTGGATTCCATGGACCTGGAGCGCGAGCGCGGTATCACCATCAAGGCACAGAGTGTCTCGCTGGAGTACAAGTCGCGCTGCGGTGATATGTACGAATTAAATCTTATTGATACCCCCGGGCACGTGGATTTTTCCTACGAAGTGTCACGTTCACTGGCGGCCTGCGAAGGTGCCCTGCTGGTTGTGGATGCCGCCCAGGGCGTCGAGGCCCAGAGTGTGGCGAACTGCTATACCGCGATTGACCTGGACCTGGAAGTGGTGCCGGTTCTCAACAAAATTGATCTGCCCTCCGCCGACCCGCAACGCGTCAAGCAGGAGATCGAGGAAATTATAGGCCTGGATGCCGAAGACGCTGTGCTTGTCAGTGCCAAAACCGGTGAAGGTATCCAGGATGTTCTGGAAGAGCTGATTGTGCGTATTCCGCCACCGCAGGGTGATGCAGACGCGCCGCTCAAGGTGCTGATTGTCGATTCCTGGTTTGATAATTACGTCGGTGTGGTTTCGCTGGTGCGCATCGTCGACGGGCGGCTGTCGCGCCGTGACAAGATTCGGGTGATGTCGACCGGCCGTAATTTTCAGGTGGAGAAACTCGGTAAATTCACCCCCAAACCGGTTGAGTGCCAGGTGTTACAGGCCGGCGATGTCGGTTTCCTGGTGGCCGGCATCAAGGATATTGATGGTGCGCCGGTCGGTGACACGCTGACGCTGGTCAATGCCCCGGCCGAAACACCGCTGCCCGGTTTCAAGATGGTGCAGCCGAATGTGTTTGCAGGGCTTTACCCGGTCAGTTCGGATGACTATGAGAATCTTCGTGATGCACTGCGCAAACTGCGTCTCAATGATGCCGCGCTGCACTATGAGCCGGAGACCTCCGAGGCGCTGGGTTTTGGTTTTCGCTGCGGATTTCTCGGTATGCTGCATATGGAGATAGTGCAGGAAAGGCTGGAACGTGAATACGATCTGGACCTGATTACCACGGCACCCACTGTAATTTACGAGGTGCTGGATAGTGGCGGCAACACCATCAAAATTGATAATCCGGCCAGTCTGCCGGCGGTGAACCAGATCGAGGAGATCCGTGAACCGATTATCCGTGCCAATATCCTGGTACCGCAGGATTACCTGGGAAATGTGATCACGCTATGTATTGAAAAACGTGGCGTGCAGAAGGATATGCAGTATCTTGGCAGCCAGGTGTCGCTTGGTTACGAACTGCCAATGAGTGAGGTGGTGCTGGACTTCTTTGACCGGCTGAAGTCGGTGAGTCGCGGTTATGCCTCGTTCGACTATCATTTCCTGCGCTTTCAGGCGGCACCGCTGGTGAAGCTGGATGTGCTGATCAACGGTGAGCGGGTGGATGCCCTGTCGCTGATTGTGCACCGTGATGTATCCCAGACACGTGGCCGGGCCCTGGCGGTGAAAATGAAGGAGTTGATTCCCCGGCAGATGTATGATGTCGCCATTCAGGCCGCTATAGGTGCGCAGATCATCGCGCGTACCACGGTCAAGGCCTTGCGCAAGAATGTAACGGCAAAGTGTTACGGCGGTGATATAAGCCGCAAGCGCAAGTTGCTGGAGAAGCAGAAGGCCGGCAAGAAACGCATGAAGCAGTTTGGCAGGGTGGAAATACCGCAGGCTGCCTTTCTGGCGGTGTTGCGGGTGGATGAATGAGGCGCGGTGCTTGCCTATAATGGCAGGCATCTTCGAAACACAGACAGAAAACAGTAAACGAGGCAATAATGAATTTTGATTTTCCAGCATTACTGGTTGGTGCGACCTTTTTTACCGGCATTGCCTGGGCGCTGGATGCCGCATTGCTGGCGCCGGGGCGTCGTCGCAGGGCAGCTGCGCTGGTGGAGTCCGGTTCCAGTGAGGATTCTGAATCAGTACGCAAGACGCTGAAGGAATCAACCTGGATAGAGTATTGCAAGTCATTCTTCCCGGTCATCCTGGCGGTGCTGCTGCTGCGCTCGTTCCTGGTAGAGCCGTTCCGGATACCGTCCGGTTCCATGATGCCTACCTTGCTGGTGGGTGACTTCATCCTTGTTAACAAGTTTGCCTACGGTATTCGCTTGCCGGTGCTGAATACCAAGGTGATAGAGATCGATGAACCGGCGCGTGGCGATGTTGTGGTATTTCGCTACCCGAAGGATCCTTCGGTGGATTACATAAAACGGGTCGTCGGCTTGCCCGGAGATAAAATCGGTTATTACAATAAGGTGTTGTACGTCAACGGTGAGCCTGCCGGCCAGGTGCCTGCAGGTGTGTATGTCGGCAAAGGTTCCGGTGTTTCCATGTCCGGTGCCAGTGAGCGCCGCGAGCAGCTGGGTGAAGTGCAGCATGACATTCTGGTGATGCCGCGCACCCCGGGTCTGGAAGGGCAGTATGTCGTTGGTGAAGATGAATATTTTATGATGGGCGATAATCGGGATAACAGCAACGACAGCCGTTACTGGGGGACCGTGCCGGAGGCGAATCTGGTGGGCAAGGCGTTTCGTATCTGGATGAACTGGGATGGTGCAAATGGAGGTGTCGATTGGGGTCGGATCGGCATGAAAATTCACTAGATGACTTACGAGGGGAAAACTATGCGTTCACTGCAGCAACAGAAAGGTGTAACTACGGTTGGCTGGCTGATTATTCTGGCTCTGATCGGATTTTTTGTATTGTTGACGCTGAGGATGGCACCTAAATACATGGAGTATTACAAGGTTGTATCTACCCTAAACACGATGGAGAAGGAGTCAGGCTTCAGCACGCCCCAGGAAATCCGGCGCATGGCCGAGAATCGTTTTGAAATAAGTTATGTAACAGCGATTACCAACAAGGATCTCAAGATAAAGCCTTTTGGACAAAGTTACCTGGTAAGAGCTGCCTATGAGTCACGTGTACACCTGTTTGGAAACGTGTTTGTCGTGATGGTTTTTGACAAGCAGGTTAAAGTCAATCGGGTTTGAGGCAGTCTGTCGGCAAGCTCGAAGGTGCGTTTGGTCACAGCTTTGCGGACCAGGATTTGCTGAAGCAGGCGCTGACGCATCGCAGTGCCGGCAGGCGCAATAACGAACGTCTTGAGTTTCTTGGGGACGCCATTCTCGGTGGTGTGATTGCGGCGGAACTGTACCGGCGTTACCCGGACGCAAAGGAGGGCGAACTGAGTCGCTTGCGCGCCAACCTGGTGCGCCGGGAATCGCTGGCGGAAATCGCACAGCTGCTTGAGCTCGGCTCCTATCTGAACCTGGGAGGCGGTGAACGCAAGAGCGGTGGCCATCAGCGTGACTCAATACTTTCAGATACGGTCGAGGCGATGATTGGCGCTGTGTTTCTGGACAGTGATTTTACTGTCTGCCAGCGCAGTATTCTCAACCTGTTTGCCGAGCGACTGGAGTCGCTGTCTGATGTGGCATTCCTGAAGGACGCAAAGACACGGTTACAGGAATTTCTGCAGTCACGACACAAACCTTTGCCCGAATACCAGGTCACCGAGGTGAGTGGCGAGGCGCATGCACAGTTCTTCAAGATAGAGTGCATCGTCGAGGGTATTGAAATGCCCGGCAAAGGGCAGGGCAGCAGTCGGCGCTTTGCAGAACAAAATGCAGCACAGGATATGTTGTCGCGGCTGGATACCGGCCGGGATGGATGATTTTCGCTGCGGCTATATTGCCCTTGTCGGACGTCCGAACGTCGGGAAATCCACGCTGCTCAACCGGATACTTGGCCAGAAAATCAGTATTACCTCAAGACGCCCGCAGACAACCCGCCACCGGGTGCTGGGTATCAAGTCGCAGCCAGCTGCGCAATTAATCTACGTAGATACACCGGGTATCCATGATTTCAGCGGGCGCGCCATGAACCGCCATATGAATCGCACCGCCAGCAGTGTATTACAGGATGTCGATGTGGTGGTGTTCCTGGTAGATGGACTGCACTGGACTGCCGATGATGATCTGGTGCTGAAAAAACTCGGCCAGCTCAAGTCCCCGGTTATTTTGGCGGTAAACAAGATTGATTTGCTGGGCAACCGGGAGGAACTGTTGCCCCGGTTACAGGCGCTTTCGGAGAAACACCGCTTTCTGCATATTATTCCGATTTCTGCAGGCAAGGGCGATAATGTCGAGGAGCTGGAAGCTGCAATAGAACGGCTGCTGCCGCAGGCGCCACCGCTGTTTCCGGAAGACCAGGTGACGGATCGCTCAGTACGTTTTCTGGCGGCGGAACTGGTGCGCGAGAAACTGTTTCGCAAGCTGGGTAAAGAATTACCCTATGGTCTGACCGTGGAAATCGAGCAGTTCAAGAGTGATACGAATATTACCCATATCCATGCGCTGATCTGGGTGGAACGCAAGAGCCAGAAGTATATCGTTATAGGCAAGCAGGGACGTATGCTCAAGGAGGTGGGTATTGAGGCTCGCCGGGATATAGAGGCCTTGATTGATGGCAAGGTTAATCTAAAACTCTGGGTCAAGGTCAAGGAGGGCTGGGCGGACGACGAACGTGCCTTGCATAGCCTGGGTTACACTCATGACGACTAGTCTGCAGTAACGCTGTCTGTCATGACGCAAGGCACAAGAGTCTCGCTGGAACCCGCCTGGATACTGCATCACTACCCCTACCGTGATTCAAGCCTGTTGCTGGAAGTGTTCAGTCATGAATACGGGCGAATTGGCTTGATTGCAAGG
>JAOUCV010000398.1 GCA_029859555.1 Gammaproteobacteria bacterium | reverse complement strand
GATTGGGGCCATACCACTACCGCCTGCCATGCACACGATCCTCGACTCTCCCGGCCTTAACCAGAACGATCCATAAGGACCAGACAGCACGACGGCTTTACCAACGCGGTCTTCTGAAAATAACCACTCCGTGAATTCTCCGCCAGGTACCCGGCGCACGAAAAAGGTAACCTCCCCTTCCTCTTCATTCTCTGGCGTCTTGGCAAAGGAGTACGAGCGCGGCTTGCTTATGTCACCTGCATCCACCTCGCCGTACTGGCCTGCGAGTGCAGTACGGGGAAAATCATCGGCCACCTTGATGACAAGCTCGACGATATCATGTGTCAGCGGGGTGATCCGGTGAATCGTGCCTTCATGAGAAGTAACACTGGCAGCGTCTTTGCTGCCATCCAGCAGCTCGACTTCCACCACGATATCACTGCGCAAAGCTGCCTGGCAGGCAAGTATCATCCCTGATTGCAATTGCTCCTGGTCAAGCACATAGGCAAAATCAGACAGCTCTTTGACCTTGCCCTGCTTCAAGGTACAGCGGCAGGTCCCGCAGCTACCTACCCTGCAATCATGCGGCCAGTTCAGACCGGCACCCAGAGCGGACTTCAGCAGGTTCTCTCCGGCTTTGACCGTCACCGTGTTGCCGGATGGTCCAACCTCTGCTTTCCAGTCCTTCTTTTTGAATGCTCCAAACATTGGCAATCAATACTCCTGTCGCTCTGTATGAACTGGCCTCGGGTACTTACGCATCAGGCGTTAATCTGTATATCCCTGAGTGAGTTACCCTGTATGTCACTTGCAGTCGGTAACACATCGTAGGCCTTGATATTTTCCTTACTGGTGCTTGGGTGTGTCTTGATCAGACCCCACCATGCCTTTACGGCAGGGCGTGATTCGACTATGTCACCGGCTCCTGACAGGAAACACCCCTGCGCAAGGGCTGCCCAGTGAATATCCGCCATAGAGAAGGCGCCGCAAATATAGTCGCCCCGCAATGCCGTGTTCTTTGATTGCAGATGCTTTTCAAGTGCGTCAAACCAGTGTGAAACAATGGCTGTATCACCACCACCGGCCATCAAGGCTGCGACATCCTTTTGCGCCAGGTCAGACGCGATATGGATCCACTGGTACATAATAGTGCGCACTGTTGCATTACGTGGCACCAGCGAGTTTCCAAAGCCCTTGTCATCGAGAAATGACATAATCGCATTGGTACCGTAAACAACAAAATCCACATCCCTGATGACCGGCAGAGAACCGTGCGGTGAAATCTCTGCTGCAGCTGCCGCATCACCTTCACCATCTGCGCCGACATAATGCGACTCGATATCAACACCTTTTTCAGCCGCTGTGAACAGGCATTTGGCGCTGTCGAGGCAACCGGGATTACCGTAAAATTTCATTTTGTCCTGCAAGTGATCACCCAACATAATCTACTCTCCTGAAATCATCTGATACATTTGTTAACAGAATGTTTAAGCCGGATAAACGGTCTATGGTGCAGTTATATGCCGCGCCGCCCTGATAATCCGACTAGTCTTCATCAATCTGCAAGGCGCCGGACGGACACTCCGCCACGGTATTTCGAACCTGACCCTCATCACCCGCAGCGAGGTCGATCTTGAACTTCCCGTCTTCTATCTTGAATACATCAGGGCTTCCTGCGACACATTTTCCTGCGTGTATACAAACTGTTTCGTTCCAGGTTACTTTCATGGCTACTATCTCCAGTGACTTGAACAAGAATTCCTCAATTGTTAGCTAAACACCGACGATTTCGTTCTTCATCGACCACAGAATCGCCAATACTTCGTTATGTTCCTTTTCACCAACGTTATTTGAACCCAGCGCCTTCATAACATCGTCAATAACCGCATTAAATTCCTGATCATTGATGTTCATCCCGGTGTGGGCAGTCAGCATATCCTGACCACTATAGGTCTCCGGTCCGCCGGTTCCTGCTCCAAACATCTCTCGCACCAGGCGCTTGACATTCTCCGCGTCGGAGTTGATATAACGGTTTTTTACTAAAGGGTTACTCGTGTGATTGGACCAGATGTCCTCGGTGATCGCCGCAATACCAGCTGCACCTCCCAGTCTTTCATACAGTGTCTGCTCGCTCATCGTGCATTTCCTCTTTGTACGGTGTCAATGGGAATCCCGCACCACACAAGGGTGCGGGATAATCCATCTACTGTCGGGTCAAACGATCAGGCATAGCCTGCTTGCGCATTGATGCGATTTGCGATCTGGCGCTCGCCTTCCGAGGCAAACTCGTCATCCCACTTTGCAAGCTCCTTCTTGTAGTAGGAATCATAGAGCGGCGGAATCAGTGCCAGGGCAAACAGGGTAAAATATCCCCAGCCCACATTTGGCGCTCCGACTTCGTCGAGCTCCCAGAAGTGGGTTTCCCCACGGTCGTGATGATCAGCCTGTCGACCGATTTCGATGAAGAACCAGCTGGTGAAGGCCGTCGAGTTATCCCATGAGTGACGGTAGTCAATTGGCTGGCCTTTTTCGCGTATCAGACCGTAGTGCTCCATGT
>JAOUCV010000077.1 GCA_029859555.1 Gammaproteobacteria bacterium | reverse complement strand
GTTGTTACTTGAAAGTCGCGCCCATACGGCTGATGCGGTGATCGAACATGGTGCCGATATGGGCATTGCCTGGGACGGTGATTTTGACCGCTGCTTCCTGTTCGATGAACAGGGGAATTTTATTGAAGGGTATTATATCGTTGGCCTGCTGGCTGAAGCTTTTTTACAAAAGAGTCCGGGTGAAAAAATTATTTTTGACCCCAGGGTCTACTGGAATACGGTTGACATTATTGAAGCGAATAACGGGCTGCCGGTCATGTCTAAAACAGGACATGCTTTCATTAAGGAGCGCATGCGAAAGGAAGACGCTGTTTATGGCGGCGAGATGAGAGCGCATCATTATTTTCGTGACTTCTTTTACTGTGATAGCGGCATGATTCCCTGGTTACTGGTTGCAGAGCTTTTATGTGTAAAGGGTGAAAGCCTGTCGGCGCT
This sequence comes from Gammaproteobacteria bacterium, assembly GCA_029859555.1. Taxonomy (GTDB): domain Bacteria; phylum Pseudomonadota; class Gammaproteobacteria; order UBA9214; family UBA9214; genus UBA9214. The sequence continues at coordinate 8,199 of JAOUCV010000077.1, read as the reverse complement.
GGTAAAAGATCGAATTCTCAAATTTCCAAGTTCAGGTGAAATTAATTTTAAAGTCAGTGATTCAGATTCTGTGTTTGAACGGATCAAGAGTCATGACTGGGGTGAAACACCTGCAGTGGGTGAGATAGACGGGTTGGATATGGTGTTTGACGCGTGGCGTTTTAATATTCGCAGCTCCAATACCGAACCTTTGATTCGTCTCAACATTGAAAGCAAGGGAGATGCGGAGCTGGTCGCACAGAAGTTAAAGATAATGGAAGGCCTTATTTTCTAGCCATCCTGGATATAACATGTCGATCCGATTGCTGCATGAGCAATAACTTCCACTGACAGGCTCACAATCGCGGACTCTGTCAGCTTCCCGCAGTGGCTTGATTATCAAATCGCCATACACAGCAGCTTGCCGCTGCCACCACCCGTGACTTACAGGACCGGCGGGGGAAAGTGCGTAAACTGTCAACCGGCCCACCTTATCTATGCCAACTGATATTTGATATGAAAAGATTCTTTGCTGGCCTTGCGCTGCTGCTGGTAATAGCTGCCGCCCCGTGTCAGCCGGCAGACACTCAAGGCAACCCCTGGGCAAACATCGATGCACAGGGTGAGGCGCGTATCCAGTTATACTTCTTCTGGTCCACGCACTGTCCCCACTGCATCCGGGCCCTGCCGTTCATTAGCGGGCTGGCACAGCGCTATCCGTGGCTGGAACTGCAGGCACTGGAGGTCAATGCCGATAGCACCCATGCACGGCGCTACCGGGAACTGGCAGCGACACTGGGACAGGAAGCCAACAGTGTGCCGGCCTTCCTGTTCTGCGGCACCATGACAAGCGGCTTTGACACGGCTGCGACCACCGGGGCCGCCCTTGAACAGTCGCTGCGCAACTGTTATCAACTGCTACTGACAAACCACCTTGCAGGCTGGCAGATATATGCCCGAATGCAGCATGACGCACCCGTACACTTACCGGTTCTCGGAGATCTTGATCTGCGCAGCCTCTCCCTGCCGGCGTTTACACTGGTGCTTGCCGGACTCGATTCCTTCAACCCCTGCGCCTTTTTCGTGCTGTTGTTTCTGCTCAGCCTGCTGGTCCATGCCAGGAGCCGGGGCCACATGCTGCTTATCGGTGGCACCTTCGTGTTTTTCTCCGGCCTGGTCTACTTCCTGTTCATGGCTGCCTGGCTCAATCTGTTCCTCGTGGCTGGCGAAATTGCGTGGGTAACCACCCTGGCGGGGCTGCTGGCAGTGGTGATTGCCCTGATCAACATCAAGGACTTTTTCTGGCTGCACCGCGGCGTCAGCCTGTCCATCCCGGACAGGGCCAGGCCGCGCCTGTACCAGCGCATTCGTGGCCTGTTGTATAGCGGGCGTCTGCCGGTCCTGCTACTTGGCACGGTGCTGCTGGCACTGGCCGCCAACAGCTACGAGTTGTTGTGCACAGCGGGCTTTCCCATGGTTTATACACGGATACTGACGATCAACGAGCTTGCACCCTCCGCCTACTACGGCTACCTGCTGCTTTATAATGTAATCTATATCATTCCCTTGCTGCTCATCGTCGGCGTCTTCAGCTTCACCCTTGGCACCCGCAGACTGAGTGAGCGCAGCGGGCGCTTGCTGAAACTGCTGGCGGGCCTGATGATGCTGCAGATGGGACTGGTTCTGGTGCTGGCGCCGTCGCTGTTAAACAGCGCAGGGATCGCGCTGCTACTGCTGTGCGTGGCGCTGTTACTGACATGGATTGCTGCGCGCTTGCTACCGGATTAAGGTGCCGTGAACTACAATTGGGCGGTGATAAACAGTGATTTGCCGGGAAACATCCTGTCACAGCTAAACGTGGCAAATAATTCAGGAATAGGCCTGTTTTAAAAATTCATTAATTTTTTTATGTACACCCTGCGGGGACCTTGCAATATCGTCTATCAACTGAAACAGTGGATAGTCTGCGGTGTTAAACAAGCGATGCTGGCGCACCATCTCGAGCGTGTGGATACCCTCCCCTTCGATACCACTGGCCTCTTCTCTTGCCAGCATGCACCCCAGTTCATGATGATGTGAATCTTCACTGGTAGCAGTAGTGATCAGGTCCCCCAGACCTGCGAGGTGGTAGGGACTACCCGCTTGCCCGCCCATTTTAAGTACAATCCGGTCCAGTTCGCGCAGGGCGGCAACCGAGAGATAGCCGCGCATGTTATCACCCAGCTGTAATTCGTCCGCCATGCCAAATATCATGGCATAGACATTTTTCAGGATCACCGACCAGCTGATCCCGGTAATATCCGAAGTAGGCTCAATATAAAGACGCGTACCCTGGAATAACCCGCGTATCCTGTTATACGACTCCACCTCATCACAACCCAGTTGTGCGAAAGCGTAACGATCGGCACGGATCTCCTCGGAAATCATTGGGCCATACAACAGCGACCAGGACTGCCGTGATCCAAGCACCCCGGCAAAGACCTGCGCAGCGGTCTGACCGGCTTCGTCCAGGCCCTTGGCAATACTCAAACAGAGACAGCTTTTCTTCAGTAGCGGCGCTATTTGTTCAACGACCTCCCGATGCGGATTCACCGGCAGGCAAAATAACACGATATCCGCCCGGGGCGCTGCATCCTCAAGCACCACTGACTGGACGTTGTCGCGGGGAAATCTCTCCCAGATATCCAGTTGCTGCGATGCCTTGAGAAGGTGCTCCATGGCATGGCCCATTTCACCATACCCGAGGATTAACACCTTGAACCGTTCTGTCATAACATCACTTTTTTTCAGCTGCCAGCCGTGTAATACATGAACGATGGAGGACGGAATAAATCAAAGGCCTGTCATTTTTGCACCAGGAAAGTCCCCGACAGAACAACATCAAGGCCTTCTATAGCCTGCCCGGGCCATGAACTGATCTACGGTAATATCTGAAGGCGGCCCTGTTCGTAAATCGACGCAATCAAAAACACTCGACATCAGTTTCATTGACAACATGAAGGTGTGTCTTTTCATCTGCATATCCTGAACTATCGAAAACTTGTTCAGCCGTACTGCGCAGTCCATCCGGACATGAAGCCACAAGCACCAGCCTGAACCGATTAAACCCTTTTTTTTCACGCTCCCCGATGCCCTGCTGCAGTGCCGAATCAATAACACCCTGGATACCGGATGTATCATTCATATTTATGAGGTAGATCAACAGGCGGTCACCAACAGTGACTTTTCTTGCCGCTATGCCATCGCGATCAACCTGGTAGCCGATGTTATCAAACACTTCTTCAGGACATGAACAGCCGAGTACTTCCTGAACAAAGCGCTTGATTCCCGGGTATGCTTGTATGGTCATCTCACACGGACATCATCTTCCGCTGTCCAATAATGTGCCGTCCGGGTTTAGTTCGCAATCCAGCGTCTCCACCGCCACTCCATTCATAACCTTTATTGTTAGCACATTCTCAGCGAGTTTCCCGATGCCTTCATACTGGGTTCCCGGCGGAAGTGCGGTCCGGCGGCTCTCAAAGCATTCAAGTCCCAGCCGGGGATCGATATCCGGGGCGGCCTGCTGTTGCTCACAAGAGCAAAGAAACACCGTCAGCACAAGGAACAAAATTGTAGTGAGGATTCGCATACCCGGATGCTACTATCAGTTATCATCAAATATCAAATTGACCTGATTGCGACCCGAAAACATGAACCGCGCGTCTCAAATAGCCGCAATCCAGCGATGTGTATTGATGCTGGCTTTTATCGTGTTTGGCCTGGAACAGGCTTTTGCCGAAAGCGAAGAGCTAAAACCGCTCGATAATGCAAAGCCGCTGTGGGAGGCCGGTGTCGGAGGCTTTGCGGGTTCAATACCCGATTATCCTGCGGCCGGACAAAATACTTTTCGGGCTTTAGCCGTTCCCTATCTGATCTACCGTGGCGACTTCTTGCGTGTAGGTGGCGAAGAGAACCGGGGTGCGATAAGCGGTCGCTTTATTAAAAACGACCGGTTTGAGCTCGATCTCAGCCTCAGTGCTGCTTTTCCCGTCGACTCCGGCAGCAACCGTGCCCGCCGCGACATGCCGGACCTGGATTTTCTCTTCGGCATCGGTCCTCAATTGATATTCAAGCTGGTCAACGAACCCGGCCACAGGAAGCTGAATTTAAATTTACAGGTGCGTTCGATTTACTCGACGGATTTTTCATCCATTAACCATCGTGGTTACGTTTTCAACCCGGAATTCAATTACACCCAGAAACATGTAACCGACCTGGACCTGAAAGTGTTCGCCAGCGCGGGGCCCATATTCGCCACTAAAAAACTGATGGACTATTTCTATGAAGTAGATGAGCAATACGTTACACCTTCACGCCAGGCCTACGATGCCGATGCAGGTTATCTCGGCTCCAATATTACCCTTGGCGTGTCAAAGCGATTCAACAACCGCTTTCGCCTGATATTCGGCACCCGGATTGGCCTCCATCATGGCGCCACCAACGACGATAGCCCCTTGTTCAGGGAAAAACTGAACCTCGGCGTTTTTACGGCATTCACCTGGTCCTTTAAACAGAGTGAACTTCCAGCACGTTAGGCGGGTTCCCTGCCCTGCTCAAGGTCAGTGCTTACGTGTTCCCACACCCCTGCCAGGCCTATCTACTGTGCATTTCAACTCTGCGGTGAATCCGGCGCCGGAGATACTTGCGCATCGGAGCGCCTGTTGAAAGCGCGCACGGCCGACTTGACGGTATGAAAACGGTATTGCTTATAACGTGCACGCTGCTTGACACTCCAGTCATAATTAAAAAACCTCGACAGACCCTGCTTTACACGTGCAGTGGCGAGGACAATACCCCGGGCAGACAGTTCCTCTCGAAGCTCCTCGAATTTTTGTAGTGCGGTAATATCAATGACATTGATCGAACTCATGTCTACGACAACCCATTCCACCGGGGTTTTGGAAGCGAGGATAACGGCACGCACACGATCCCTGAAGTAATCCGCATTAAAAAATACCAGGTTGGCATCGAATCTATACAATATGAGTCCCGGTGTGGTGATGGCATCGGGGAAATCCGCGGCATTGTGAAACCCCTTTACCCCCTTCACCCGTCCCAGCACCCCGTCGTGCGGTCGCGACACCACCGTTAACAACCAGAACAGTGACAGGGCCACGGCAAGCAGTACCCCGGGGAGTACGCCAAGTATCAATACTCCCAGCGTGGTGCCGACCGAGAGCAGCAGCTCACGGTGGCTTGCTTCATACAGGTTGCGCAACTCCCCGAAGTCAAACAGACCCACGGCTGACACCATGATCACTGCGGCCAGTGCAGCAGTGGGCACATAACCGAGCGGCTCGGTCAAAAAGAACAGGATAAGAAGCATGGCGGCCGCGGCTACAATCCCGACCAGCTGGGTCTTGCCACCCATGGCATTGTTTACTGCGGTACGTGAATCTGCGCCGGTTACCGGAAAGCCCTGGGCAAGTCCGGAGGCAATATTGCAGGCGCCGAAGGCAATCAGTTCCTGGTTGGCATCGACCTCGTAGCGGTTACGCCGGGCAAAGCTCTTGGCCGTCAGCACACCGCTGGTAAAGCTGACCAGGGCGATGCCTGCCGCATCGGCAAAAAGCATTTTAAATGTGCCTGATTCGAAAGTGGCAATATGCAGGGAAGGCAGCCCTGCCGGCACACTTCCAAGCACAGCAACACCGTTTTGATCCAGGCCGAGCATCACTACCATGGCGATTCCAGCAACCACCACGATAAGGGCAGCCGGCAGCCTGGGAGCAATCCTGCGCAGGATAAGCAGGGCGGCAAGAAGACCCAGACCAAGCACCAGTGTGGGTAGATGCGATTGATCGATCTGGACGATGAATTCAGTCAGTTTCGGGAAAAACTCCTCTGCCTCGCCGGAGTAACCGAACAGCTTCCGGAGCTGTCCCGCGATGATGATGAGCGCGATACCATTCAGGTATCCGGTGAGAATCGGCTGCGACAGAAAGTTGGCGATAAATCCCAGTCGCGAAAAACCCGCAATGACATACAAGATGCCCGTCATCAGGGTCAGAATTACCATCAGTGCCAGATAACGCTCGGGGTCACCGCCAGCCAGGGGTCCCAGGCTCGCAGCAACGATGATACAGGTCGCCGCATCCGGGCCGGTCATCAATTGACGTGAAGAGCCAAACAGCGCATAGGCCAGCAGCGGGAAGATGGCCGAGTACATACCCACTACTGCCGGAACACCTGCGAGGTCGGCATAGGCAATACCCACAGGAAGCGCAATAGCCGCCACCGACAGGCCAGCTCCCAGGTCACTGCGCAGCCAGGAGCGGTGATAGCGTCGAAAGATTCCCAGGCCGGGCATGAATTTATGCGCAAATCCAGACATATTTCCTTATTTATCCCCGCAGCTCAACAATGGTTGTCTCTATCTACTGCGTCAGTATAAACATATCTTCTCAAAAATCGATTTGAGCAATAAAGCTGAGTACCTGTGACCACCTGCACAGTGAAGACAATACAGGGATATACTCACTGCCTGAACACCATGGGCGGCATATTAACAGGCTTCAATTTGGCACAGAACGGGCTAGAGCAGGCATTATAAATAGCACGAGGAGATATAACATGGGCGCTGGCGTAATCCCCTTTACCGTAATCGGCGGCAAGGTCTCTTTTTTGTTTCAAACAACATTTAGCGGTAGAAAAGTTGGCTGTCTTATTGACTTTGGCGGCGGCCTCGGAGATGGCGAAGACTTTAAGGACACCGCCATACGTGAGTTCGTCGAAGAAACTGAAACAATGTACTTCGCAGATGATATACAGCAGGCATGCCGCAGCGTTGAAAAAGTAAGTCGTCAAATTCCAGTAGTCGAGGAGCTGTTTAATGCGACCCTGTCGGCTCACCCGCACTGGTGGTGCAAACGGGCGCCCGGTGACCCGGCCAACCCAAAGCTGTGGAGAACGTTCTTTATCGAATTTCCGTACCGGGATATTGATAAACTGAACCGCGAATGGGCTGCCGACAAAACCGCTCGGTTCAAGAAAAGGCGTGAATTATTCTGGGTAGCCGGGAATGACCTGCTGGCCATCTATGAGAATGCCCCCGACAAATTGTGGAAGCGTGTTCGACAACTTGAAAACGCAAAAGAGACTATTCACTCGATCCTGCAGAGCAAAGAAAACTTTTCATAAATCACCAGTACAACTATACGCAGCACCACATTGCTCCGCCTTGTCACTTTCCGCCAATAAACAGTCCGGGCTCGCCAGGGATTGCCGCTGTTGATGCAGATCAGCCGATCTCTCGAATGCTCTCAATAATGGCGCCCCGGGACAGTATTCAGGCACGCCCTGATAACAGCACTTTTCGATCGCTCCCTCACAATTGTCTGTACATTCATCAGGGAGGCCGTCAGATGGACATCACCACAGAACCGATATTCAAATCGATCATGCTTGTGTCAGCGGTGATCTATGTCGCGCTGATATCGCACTCTGTTTGGACAATGTAGCGCTCAATAGCCGAGATCCGGTTCGGCAACCCGCAGTTGGGTGTGTGGAGAAAACGCAACTGGCCTGAAGACCGCTACAGTAGCCGGCGGCTGACAAATGCTGGCTAGATTTTACGCTCCATGAACAGGATCCAGATGGCACCTTTATCCTCGCCATCATCGTCTTTCCCGGGGGCACCCGCCGCTATATCCGTGAGTTCGCGGTTATCGAGATTGCCAACACCGGTAATCGCGGCGCCGAAATTATCATCAGCCTCGAGGTTGCCGTTAAATCCCCCGGCACTGGCAGATACCTTCTGCCAGCCATCAATCTTGCCATCTGTTTTCATCATCAGGATCCAGAACGCGCCGGCATTGTCAGCACCGTCATCATCATCCGGGGCGCCTCCCGCCAGATCCGGGATGCCGTCGTTGTTCATGTCTCCGATAGCAGCCACCGCGCTGCCAAACCGGTCACCGTCACTGAGGGTCTTTCCAAAGCCGCCGGTCTCGTGTGCTATCTTTTGCTGCTGCAGGACCTTGCCGTCGACATCAAGAAACAATATCCACACACTGCCACGGTCGGTACCACCCTTATCATCTCCGGGAGCCCCGACCGCCAGGTCCGGGACCCCGTTTTTATCCAGATCACCAATGCCGGCAACCGCAGCGCCGAAATTATCGTCAGCGTTCAGATTACCGCCAAATCCGCCGGTATTGTTGCCCAACCTCTGCCATG
>JAOUCV010000397.1 GCA_029859555.1 Gammaproteobacteria bacterium | reverse complement strand
CCCTGCAGCAGCTGGTCACCACCTGCAGTCGGGTGCTGCGTGAAGGCGATACCTATGAACGCGATGCGGAAGAACTGGTACCCGGAGATATCGTACTGCTGGAATCAGGTGAGCGCGTCCCGGCCGACATACGCCTGCTTGCCAGCCATGACCTGGAGGTGGATGAATCCCTGCTGACCGGTGAATCTGCCGCGGTGTTCAAGCGTGCTGACAAACAGCTGCCTGAGGATAGTCCGCTTGGTGACCGGGTCAACATGGCCTTTGCAGGGACACTCGTCAGCCGGGGGCGCGGCCGTGGCGTGGTGACGGCTACAGCGCTGGACACAGAACTTGGACATATCGCCTCCGCGGTGCTCGGTAAGCCGCTTACCAAGGCACCGCTGCTGGTGCGGATGGAACGATTTACCAACCGCGTTGCCATCCTGGTCGGCCTGGCCGCCTTGCTGATGGCTGCTATCGCAATGGCCCGCGGTATGCCACTGGATGAAATCTTCCTGCTGGCGGTGGCACTGGCCGTGTCTGCTATTCCCGAAGGTTTGCCGGTCGCGCTCACGGTGGCGCTGGCCATCAGCATGCGGCGCATGGCGCGACGGCATGTCATTGTACGACGACTGCTGGCGGTAGAGGCGCTCGGCTCCTGTACCGTTATCGCCACTGACAAGACCGGCACCCTGACCGTCAACCAGCTTACGGCGCGCAAAATTGTTTTTGCCGGCCACGAGCCGTGGGAGGTCACCGGTAATAGCCTGGAACCCACAGGCAGTATCCTCACCTCACGCGGCACACCGCAGCCAGAAGAAGAGGCCTTGCTTTGCCGCTTGTGCCAGGCGGCGGTGCTGGCCAACGAGGGGATGCTTGCGCATCGTGATCACGGCTGGACAAGGCAAGGGGATGCCGTCGATGTTGCCTTGCTGGTGATGGCACACAAGGTCGGTGTGACACAGGTGGAGTCCGTCACTGCCATGCCGGAGATTGCGAGCATTCCGTTTGAATCGGAGCGTCTGTTCTCGGCGAGCCTGAATAAGAATGACGAGGTTCAGCAGGCCTCTGTCAAGGGCGCACTGGAACAGCTGTTGCCCATGTGCAGCACCATGGCTACACCGGCAGGCCCGGTAGCACTGGATCGCTCCATGGTGGAACGGCAGGCGCAGCAGTTGGCCGTGCAGGGCTACCGCGTCCTGGCCCTGGCAGCCGGTAGTATCGAACTTGGGCCGCAGGAAGTGTTTTCCGAAGAACACCTCGGGGACTTGACGTTCATCGGGCTGGTTGGCCTGATCGACCCGCTGCGTCCCGAGTCGAAGGCGGCCGTGGCGGGCTGTCGGGCAGCCGGCATCCGGGTAGCGATGCTGACCGGCGACCACCCGGCAACCGCCTTTGCCATTGCAAGCGAACTGGAGCTGGTAACCAGCCCAGCAGAGGTAGTCACCGGGCCGGAACTCAAGCAGGCGACGGACGCGAGCAGCATGGACCGGCTGACCGACGGGGCCCGGGTATTTGCACGTGTGGAGCCGCAGCAGAAACTCGAAATTGTCCAGTCGCTGCAGCGCAACGGACACTTCGTCGCCGTCAGCGGCGACGGTGCCAACGATGCGCCGGCATTGCGTGCCGCCCAGGTCGGCGTGGCCATGGGCATTAGTGGCACCGATGTGGCCCGCGAGACTGCGGACCTGATACTCACCGATGACAATTTCGCCTCGATCGTAGCTGGCGTCGAAGAGGGACGCATTGCCTATGCCAATGTGCGCAAGGTGATTTTTCTGCTGGTCTCGACCGGCGCAGCGGAGCTGGTGCTGTTTACCCTGGCACTGCTGGCCGGCCTGCCGCTGCCGTTACTGGCGGTACAACTGTTGTGGCTGAACCTGGTGACCAACGGCATCCAGGACGTGGCGCTGGCATTCGAACCGGGCGAAGGTAACGAGTTGCGTTGCCCACCGCGACCGCCGCAGGAATCAATCTTTAACCGGCTGATGATCGAACGCGTCATCCTGTCGGCGCTGGTAATCGGCAGCGTTGCCTTTCTGCTGTTCCAGTCGCTACTGGAACGCGGCTTCTCGCTGGACGAGGCACGCAACGGGACCCTGATGCTGATGGTGCTGTTCGAGAATATCCATGTCTTCAACAGTCGCTCAGAAAGCCTGTCGCTATTCCGGCATAACCCGCTGCGCAACCCGCTGCTGGTGTTCGGGACACTGGCAGCACAGCTGATTCACATCGGCGCCATGTATACCCCATGGATCAGCGAGGTCCTGGATATTCAGCCGATTACACCGCAACACTGGATGGAACTGCTGGGCATGGCGCTGACCGTGCTGGTGGCCATGGAACTGCACAAGACTATCCGGCGACGGCTGGTGAACTGAGCCGGCATTTAGCCAAGTCTCTTATAGATTCAGTCCCTGCGTCTGAAAATGGGGCAACTACGGACATACGCCATCACCTGACCATGCACATGTGATTGCTCACTGTACTTCTCAGCCAGGCCAGAAGGCGACCGGTCTGACCGTGCCGGAATGGCGATTTTTAACTAAGTAGATTCCCGTATAACACACG
>JAOUCV010000396.1 GCA_029859555.1 Gammaproteobacteria bacterium | reverse complement strand
AGCCAGGACTACCATCTGTCTACCCTGCAGACCCTGCGCACTGAACTGGCGGCCAGGCCCGACCCGGTAACCCGGGCCGAATATGACCTGTTGCTCAGCGACAGCCTGATTCGACTTGGCTACCATCTGCAAGAAGGCAAGGTTGATCCCGAGCAACTGGATACCAACTGGAATATGACCAGCACTTTAGGCGATCTCGACAGCATTCTGGCCATGTCACGCGCCATAGAGCTGGCGAAAGTTCCGCAACTGATCGATGAATTGCGCCCCGCCAACCCGATCTACACCCGCATGAAAAAGGCCCTGGCCCGCTACCGCCAGCTTGATGCGCAAGGTGGTTGGCCACCTGTTACAGACGGCCCAACCCTTAAGCCGGGCATGTCCGGTGAGCGTGTCAAAGCCATGCGCCAGCGACTATCAGCCTCCGGCGACCTGCAGGGTGACTCAATGTCGACTGAATTCGATGGCAACCTGGAAGCTGCCGTAAAACGTTTCCAGCAAAACCATGGACTGACGGCCGACGGTATCGTGGGACCCGGGACACTGGCTGCCATGAACGTGCCCGCCCGGGCGCGCATCGACCAGATACGCGCCAATCTGGAACGTGCCCGCTGGGTTCTACGTAACCTCCCTGACAGCTACGTCATTACCGATATTGCCGGGTTCAGGGTCAACTACTCCCGCGACGGCGAGATGGTCTGGTCGACGCGTGCGCAGGTTGGCAAACCGTACCGTAAGACACCGGTATTCAGGGACACTATCCGTTATCTGGAGGTCAATCCGACCTGGACGGTACCGCCAACCATACTGAAACAGGATACTCTGCCAAAAATCAGAAAAGATCCGAATTACCTGCGTAACAAGGACATGGAGGTGCTCACCTTCAGCGGGAAATCCGTCGATCCGGCCAGCATCGACTGGAGCCAGTACCCGGCAAAGCCTTTCCCCTATCTGATCCGCCAGAGACCCGGCCCGAAAAATGCCCTGGGCCGAATCAAGTTCATGTTCCCCAACAAGCATGCGGTGTACCTGCACGATACACCGAGCCGCACCCTGTTCGGGCGGGACGCGCGCGCCTTCAGCTCGGGCTGCATTCGCGTACAGCATCCCTTTGAATTTGCCGAGCTGCTACTGGCTGACCCGGCATGGACCAGGGAACGATTACTGGAAGTGGTCGAATCCCGGAAAACCACCAGGATTAACCTGAAAAAACCCGTCACCGTTCTGCTGCTGTACTGGACTATCGACACCAGCACCGATGGCAACGTGGTTTTCAAACCCGATATCTATGGTCGTGATCCGATGATTATCAAGGCACTGAACAGCCAGTTCCGGTTTCGCGACAGCCCGATTATTGCGAATTAATCAGTGATGCGCTGCCATGAGTTTTCGTTACGCACCACGCGGTAGCGGGCCCAGCGAACGAACTCCAGTAGCCCACACTTGCCCACTGCTTTACGGCCATGACCAGCAAGCACCCGGTAGCTGACAATCTGCCGGTCGTCGCCGGCAGTGGCAATTTCCAGAACTTCACGCACCTGCCATTCGGCACCATAAGCGCCATTGCTATAGCAGGCACCCGACTGAATATTCTCAAACGTCAACTTCGTCTCACTGCCGCCGCTGGCAAGACGATAGATCTTCAGCAAGTCCTGCTCACTGATATCCATGAACGTATCCAGTTTGCCCAACGCCTTCATGAGGTGATCATGGTCCAGCAACTCCCCCCCGGCGGCTTCCTCCCGGTCAACATCCAGCCGCGACAGGGCCACCGGATAACGGCGCCAACGGAACGGGTAATTAAAAAGAAATGCCACCAGCAAAATGACAGCGACGTTCAGGAGCACCGGCGTCAACATGTATTGGTAACCCAGACTCTGGACCTCGGCACCTCCAACGACAGCGGCCAGGGCTGTCGCACCGCCTGGAGGATGAATACATCGCAACAGATGCATGGCGGCTATTGACAGCCCCACCGCAATGCCCGCCGCAAGCACAGTCTCAGGAATGAGCATGGCACAGCTGACGCCAATAAAGGCCGAGACCTGATGACCGCCCAGTAGCGCCCATGGCTGGGATAGAGGGCCGTGCGGCACTGCAAACAGCAATACCGCCGATGCGCCCATCGAGGCCACCACTACCGCTCCGGCGGGTTCATGCAAAAGTGGCCCGCTGACAATCAGAATGGCAACAATCCCAAGCAGGCCACCAATGCCGGAAACGGCTTGTTCCAGCCGGCTGACCGAGGACTGCCCGATACCGAGCAATTGTTTCAGCCGCTTTCCCGGGCCGTTCCAGGCAGTCATAAGTTATCCCTTTAAAAACGGTACGCATATGGTTCGCCAAGTCTCATAGTTGAATGACTCCGGGGCAAAGTCAATTCACCCGCAGGGCCCACTATTCACAGCCCCCGGCCAACCCGGTACAATCGCCAGCCCACTCAACATCTGGTCCCCGCAATGAATATGCACCCCATGCTGAACATCGCAGTACGCGCTGCGCGTAATGCTGGCGACATTATTGTCCGGCATTCCAATCGCATCGACGAACTTACG
>JAOUCV010000395.1 GCA_029859555.1 Gammaproteobacteria bacterium | reverse complement strand
GGTCATTGCCTCGCAGACACCGGTATCTATTTCATTCGGATGATTGCAGTGGATAATCATGACTGTTTTCAAATGTTGCGATGCCAGCCATGCCAGCAGGCCCGCATCAACCCGTTCCGGCAGTACTACGGGCAGGCGTGAATGAATGCGCAAGGTTTGCAAGTGCCGGATATCTGCCAGCTGCTCGGTGAGAGCATGCAGGCGTGCATCCGTCAGGGTCAAGGGGTCGCCGCCACTGAGAATAAGTTCTGTGATGTCGTTGTGCTGTGCTACGTAATCAACTGCTTGTTGCCACTGGTCGGCAAGCGGGTTGGCGTCGGTATAGGGAAAGTGTCGACGGAAACAGTAGCGACAATGTATCGCGCAAGCACCGGTGGTTGTCAGCAGGGCACGACCCTGATATTTATGCAGCAGTCCCGGTACCGGCATGCTGTCAAGTTCATCCAGCGGATCCGGCCCAAAACCGGCTGCTGCCTGCGCTTCTTCCGGTACCGGCAGCACCTGCAGCAACAGTGGGTCCTGGCAGTCTCCCTTGCGCATACGCTGTACAAAACCACGGGGTACCCGCAGCGGGAATTTGTTGTCCAGGGGCCGGGTTTTCAGTTGAGCCGGGTCAATCTGCAGGATCCTGAGCAGTTCATCCGTGGAATTTACCGCCTGTGCCAGCAGGGCCTGCCACCGGGGCCTTTGTTCCGGGCTCTGTATTCGGGGTATCATAGCGGGCGTTTTTCCACTGATTCGGTAACACAAGGTTAAAAGTCACATGGCATCTTACAGCACCAATGAATTCAAGGGCGGTTTGAAAATCATGATTGATGGCGATCCCTGCGCCATTATCGAAAACGAGTTTGTAAAACCGGGCAAGGGACAGGCCTTTGTCAGGGCAAAGATCCGCAATCTCAGGAGCGGTCGCGTTGTTGAGCGTACCTACAAGTCCGGTGAGTCGGTTGAGGCAGCTGATGTCATGGACGTGGATCTGCAATACCTCTATACCGATGGGGAGTTCTGGCACTTCATGGATGCCAAGACCTATGAGCAACTGGCGGCTTCAGCCGAGGCGGTCGGGGATGCGGTGAAATGGCTCAAGGAACAGGATACATGTGAGGTCACCTTGTGGAACGGTACGCCACTGGCCGTGGCACCTCCCAACTTTGTGATGCTTGCCGTGACGGATACCGACCCGGGTGTGCGCGGTGATACCTCGGGCGGTGGTGGTAAACCGGCGACCCTGGAAACCGGCGCGGTGGTGCGTGTGCCCCTGTTTATTGATATCGGGGAAACGCTGAAGATCGACACCCGTACCGGTGAATATGTCGGGCGCTCAAAGGACTAGACGAGGTAACGCGCCGGAGAGTCTTTGTTATGCCGCCGCATCCGGACTGGAGGCCGACTGCCTCGTTCGAGAGATTAAGGCTCAGGGCAGATTTGCTGGCCCGCATCAGGTCTTTTTTTGCCGACCGGGGTGTGCTCGAAGTTGATACGCCGGCATTGTCTCGGGCAACCAGCACCGATCCGGCGCTGGAAAGTTTCTGCACTGTCTATAACGGTCCGGGAGCAGCCGGCAGCAGGCTGTATTTGCATACTTCTCCTGAATTTCCTATGAAACGCCTGCTGGCTGCAGGCAGTGGTTCGATATACCAGCTATGCAAGGTCTTCAGGGACGGCGAATTCGGTGCCCGGCATAACCCGGAGTTCACCTTGCTGGAATGGTACCGCACAGGATTTGATTATCTTGATCTGATGGATGAAGTCGAACAGCTGTTGACAACTGTGCTGGCCGGCATCGCTCCGCCGGATTCAGTGCACCACTGGACTTATCGGCAGCTGTTTCTTGAATATGCAGGCATTGATCCGTTTACGATATCATCCGGCGAGCTGCGGGATCTGCTGCTGACCCGGTATGACATCAGTTGCGAGGCGTTGTCGTCAGATGATCTGGATAGCTGGCTGGACCTGGTTATGACGCATGTTATTGAACCACGCATGGGGGCCGGGCTGATATTTGTTCGTGACTACCCGGCCAGCCAGGCTGCACTGGCCAGATTGCGCCCCGGTACCCCGACGCTGGCAGCGCGTTTTGAGGTGTACCTGAACGGCATTGAGCTGGCGAACGGCTTTCATGAATTGGCAGATGCAGTTGAGCAGCGTGAGCGCTTTGAGAAAGAACGCGCGCGCCGGCGTAACGACGGCCTGGCCGATGTTTGTGTCGATGAACGTCTTCTGTCAGCGCTGCAATCCGGGCTGCCTGATTGTGCCGGTGTTGCGCTGGGTGTGGATCGACTGGTTATGATCGCCAGTGGCGCAGAGTCACTGCATGAAGTCATCGCCTTCCCGCTTGATAAGAGTTGATCCGCTCCGGTAATTACATTACATAACCAGGTTACAGGAATATCCATTCATCATGCTTGCTAACATCCGTGTCATTCTTTCAAATACCAGTCATCCGGGTAATATCGGTGCCACGGCACGTGCCATGAAAACCATGGGCCTGACCCGCCTGTTCCTGGTGAATCCAAAAGTATTTCCTTCGGCTGAAGCAACGGCGCGTGCTTCGGGTGCTG